>NZ_VHLC01000091.1:0-38493 GCF_006547355.1 Myxococcus sp. AB036A
CGCCGAACGGCTCCGGTGTCCCGGACCTCGCCCGACCGCAGGGTAGGGAACCGTCCACAGGAGGCATGCGCAGAGTGTGCTTTCCGTGACTTTCCAGTCACACACCGCACCCAACCCATTGGAATCCCAGCGTTTTTATGACGGCGGATTCGGGCTTGCGGGGCTGGTACGCGGGTTGCTGAGGCACTGACGCGCCGCACCGCGAGTCCACGCGGAGCGTGCGGTCGGGCGAGGTCCGGGACACCGGAGCCGTTCGGCGAAACCTCTCCTTCGGAGGCGCTCGGACGTGACGTCGTTGCGGCAGAAAGCGTTGAAGCTGGGTGCGCCGTGGTTGTGTGCCGTGGCGGTGGCGTCGAGCGGCGCCGCCGTGGCGGCTCCGCCGGCCAAGGCCCAGACCGCGGCCACGAAGGGCACGACGGCCTTCTCCACGGAGACGGTGGTGGAGCGCGCGCGGGCGCTGGCGGCCAGGCCCTACCAGGCGCCGCCGAAGTCCCTGCCGAAGGCGTACACGCAGCTCAACTACGACCAGTACCGCGACATCCGCTTCCGTCCGGAGCGCGCGCACTGGCGCGACGCGGGCCTGCCCTTCCAGGTGCAGTTCTTCCACCCGGGCTTCCTGTTCCAGTCCCCGGTGGTGATGAACGTCGTGGAGGCGGGCCGCTCGCAGCCGCTGCGCTTCTCCCAGGACCTCTTCAGCTACGGCAAGGTCGTCAACAAGGCGTCCCTGCCTCGCAGCGGCGTGGACGGCTTCGCGGGCCTGCGCTTCCACCACCCGCTCAACCGCCCGGACATCTTCGACGAGCTCGCGGTGTTCCAGGGCGCCAGCTACTTCCGCTCGCTGGGCCAGGGAAACCTCTACGGCCTCTCCGCGCGTGGCATCGCCATCGATACCGCGCAACCGAACCCCGAGGAGTTCCCGGAGTTTCGAGAGTTCTGGCTGGAGCGCCCGGCCTCTGGCGCAAGCCAGGTGGTGGTGCACGCGCTGCTGGACGGCCCGAGCATCACCGGGGCGTACCGCTTCACCATCACCCCCGGCTCGAACACGGTGATGGAGGTGCAGGCCACCCTCTTCTCGCGCCGCACCATCGACAACCTGGGCGTGGCGCCGCTCACCAGCATGTACCTGTTCGGTGAGAACGACCGCGCGAAGTTCGACGACTTCCGGCCGGAGGTCCACGACTCGGACGGCCTCCTCGTCTGGACCCGGGACGGCGAGCAGTTGTGGCGCCCGCTGCAGAACCCGCGGCAGGTGCGCACCTCCAGCTTCCGCGCGGAGACTCCGCGCGCATTCGGTCTGCTCCAGCGCGATACGGCCTTCCACAACTACGAGGACCTGGAGGCCCACTACGAGCGCCGCCCCAGCGCGTGGGTGGAGCCCGTGGGCGAGTGGGGCGCCGGCGCGGTGCGGCTGGTGGAGATTCCGACGCCGGACGAGACGCACGACAACATCGTCGCCTTCTGGGTGCCGGACGCGCCGCTCACCCCGGGCACGCCGCTGCGCGTGGCCTACCGCCTGCACTGGGGCGCCAGGTCGCCCTGGGAGAGCACCGGCGGTGTCGTCACCTCGACGCGCATCACCTCCGCCATCACCCCGGGCATGCCCGTGGGCGAAGGCGTCACGCCGGCCACGCGCCGGTTCATCCTCGACTTCTCTCGTACCGCCCGCGCCGAGGACGGGCCGGTGGAAGCCGTCATCACCGCGGCCAAGGGCCAGGTGCTGCGCTCCACCATCCAGCGCCACGAACCTTCCGGGGGTTGGCGCACCACCTTCGAGCTGGAGCCCGAGGGCACCAGTGAACCCATCGAGCTGCGCGCGTTCCTGCGGCGCGGTTCGGAGACCCTCACCGAGACCTGGAGCTATCTATGGATTCCGTGACGACGCCGAACACCTGCCCCTCCGTGCCGACCGACTGGGTCCGCCCGGAGACGTGCGTGGCGCTCGACGCCTTCTTCCAGGGCTTCGGCTTCGAAGCCGCCGAGGACCTGGCCGCGCTGGCCGCCTGGGCGCTGGAGGGTGTCACCGCGTCCAACGTGAAGCCGCAGGCCGCCGTGGCCCTGGCCCGTGCCCGCATGGAGACGTGGCTGACGCGCGTGCTGGACATGGACGTGGTGGGCGAGGGCCGGCTGCTGACCCGTGGCCGCGCCGCCTTCGTCCTCAGTGACGGCGCGCGCTTCGGCGCCTCCGTGCTCACCCGGGACGCGGTGCCGCGCGAGCTGTACCGCGCCCTGCGCGCCGCGGTGCCGGTGCCAACGCCGGCGCAGGTTGCCACGCAGATGCCGGAGCAGCAGCTTGTGCTGTGGCCGCTGGGCGAGCGCCTGCGCCGCTGGCTGCGCGCCGGACAGCCGGACATGTCCGTCTCCCGCTGACGCAGCCTCCTGCTCCGGGAGATTCCTCGCGAGGTTCCGCCATGCACGCTCATTCGTTCTCACCGGAGAGCGCCGGCATCCGGCGCCTCTTCGTCCTGGGCCTTGCCGCCGTGTCCACCCTCGCGGGCACGTGGGAGATGCACCGCCTGCTGAGCGCGCGCGGCACCACCGTCCCCGAAGGCGTGCTGCTGGTGCTCTTCGCCCTGTGCTTCGGGTGGATTGCGCTGTCCTTCTGGACGGCGGTGGCGGGGTTCCTCCAGCTCGCCGTGAGCAAGCGGCTGCCCGGCCTGCGCTGGCCCACGGCGGAGGAGTCCGCCACGCGGCTCACCTCGCGCACGTCGGTGGTGATGCCGGTCCACAACGAGGACCCGGCCTCTGTCTTCGCCAACGTGCAGGCCACCTACGAGTCCGTGGAGGCCACCGGGCAGTTGGACGCCTTCGACTTCTACATCCTCAGTGACTCCACCCGCCCGGAGGCATGGATCGCCGAGGAGCTCGCCTGGGCCGACCTGTGCCGCCGCGTGGGTGGCCAGGGACGCATCTTCTACCGGCGCCGCACGGACAACACCGGCAAGAAGGCCGGCAACCTCCAGGACTTCTGCGAGCGCTGGGGCCGCCACTACGACTTCACCATCGTGCTGGACGCCGACAGCCTGATGGACGGCCGCACGCTGGTGACGATGGCGCGGCTGATGGAGCTCAACCCGCGCGCGGGCATCCTCCAGGCGCCGCCGCTGAACGTGGGCCGCAGCACCCTCTTCGCCCGGCTCCAGCAGTTCGCGGGCCGCGTGTACGGCCCGGTGGTGGCCGCGGGCGCGGCGGCGTGGCAGCTCGGTGAGTCCAACTACTGGGGCCACAACGCCATCATCCGCACGGAGGCCTTCATCCAGCACTGCGGCCTGCCGGTGCTCCCCGGCCAGCAGCCCTTCGGTGGCCACATCCTCAGCCACGACTTCGTGGAGGCCGCGCTGATGCGCCGCGCCGGCTACACGGTGTGGCTGGTGACGGAGCTGGGCGGCAGCTTCGAGCAGCCGCCCCCCAGCCTGCTGGACTACGCGCAGAGAGACCGCCGCTGGTGCCAGGGCAACCTCCAGCACCTGAGCCTGGTGGCCGCGAGCGGCCTGCACCCCATCAGCCGGGGCCACTTCCTGATGGGCGTGATGTCCTACGCGGCGTCCCCGCTGTGGCTGCTGTTCCTGATGTCCGGGCTGATTGCCGGCCTCTATGACGGGTGGCTGTCCTTCTCCAACCCACACCTGCTGGAGGACCTGGGCCCGGAGGCGCTGGCGTTCGACACCACGGGCGCCGTGCGGCTGTTCTCCGTGTCCATAGCAATGCTGTTCGCGCCCAAGTGCTTCGGGCTGCTGCTGGCGCTGGCCAGCGCCCACGACTCGGCGCTCATGGGCGGCCGCGTGCGGCTGGTGCTGAGCGTGCTGCTGGAGAGCGTGCTGGCCACGCTGATGGCGCCGGTGATGATGCTGTTCCAGTCGCACTTCGTCTTCGGCACGCTGCTTGGCTACAAGGTGACGTGGTCCAGCCAGCAACGCGACGACGCCGACCTGCCCTGGGCCGAGGCGGCCCGGCGGCACGCCGTTCACACCACCGTGGGCGTGGTGCTGGCGGCGGTGGCGTTCTTCCTGTCGCCCGGGCTGCTGCTGTGGCTGTCGCCCGTCGTGGCCGGCCTGCTGCTGTCCATCCCCCTCTCCGTCTTCACGTCCCGCGCGTCGCTGGGCATCTGGCTGGAGCGGCGCGGGCTGCTCGTCATCCCCGAGGAGACGGAGCCGCCGCGCGTGCTGGAGCGGGCACAAGAGGTGGCCGAGGAGCACGCGCTGGAGCCGGTGAAGGACGCGGTGGACCACGTCATCTCCGATGCCAAGGCGCACGCGCTGCATCTGGCGCTGCTGGAGTCCCAGCCCTCGCCGGCCGCCGTGCCCATGGCCCTGGCCTCCGCGCGGCGCAAGCTGCTGGGTGACAACGTGGAGCCATTGTCCCCGCCGGAGAAGACGGCGGTGCTGATGGACGCGCACACGCTGACGGAAGCCCGCGAGCGCCGGCTGACGCTCGCGGTCTCCTGAGCACCCGCGGGACTACGCGAAGAGGCGGCTGAGCACGGCCACCATCTGCGCCACGTCGGTGGCGCAGGCCATCTCCCGGATGGAGTGCATGGACAGCATGGGGTTGCCCACGTCCACCGTGCGGATGCCGAGCTGGCCCGCGGAGATGGGGCCAATGGTGCTGCCACAGCCCAAATCCGTGCGGGTGACGAAGTGCTGCGGCGTCACGCCGGCCTCGCGGCACAGCGCCGTGAAGAAGGCCCACGACTCGCCATCCGTGGCGTAGGACTGGTTCACGTTCGACTTGATGACCGGGCCCGCGCCCATGTGCGGCTGGTGCTTGGGCTCGTGCAGGGACGGGTAGTTGGGATGGATGGCGTGCGCCATGTCCGCGCTCACCAGGAACGAGTGCGCGATGGCGCGGTGGAACGCGTCCGGCTTGCCGTCCGAGTGCGCCAGCGTCAGGCGCTCCAGCAGCGTGCGCAGGAAGGGTGACGCGGCGCCCTGCGCGCTGCGGCTGCCCACCTCTTCGTGGTCGAACAGGATGACGCCGCTGGTGGCCTCACGCGACTCACTGCTGGAGAGCAGCGCGGACAGGCTGGCGTGACAACTGGCCAGGTTGTCCAGGCGCGGCGCGTGGAGGAACTCGCCGTGCGCGCCCGAGCGGATGGAAGGCTGCAAGTCATAGAGGCACAAGTCGTAGCCGAGGATGTCCCCCGCCTGCGCCTTCACGCCGCCCTTGGCCAACTCCTCCAGCAGCAGCCCGTGCAGCTCCGCGACGCCCGCGCGCTCCAGGCCCAGCACCGGCACCATGTGCTCCTGCGCGTTCAGCTTGAGCCCGTCCGAGTTCACCCCGCGGTTGAGGTGGATGGCCAGGTTGGGCACGCGCAGCAGCGGCCGGCGGAAGTCCACCAGGTGCCGCTGGGGGCGGCCCTCCACCATCACCATGACGCGGCCGGCGAGCGACAAGTCCCGGTCCGTCCAGGTGTGCAGCAGCACCCCGCCGTAGATTTCCACGCCGAGCTGCTGGTAGCCGTTCTTCGTCACCGCCGCGTTCGGCTTCACGCGCAGGTTGGGAGAGTCCGTGTGCGAGCCCACCAGCCGGAAGCCCGCCCGGTCCACGGGCTGGGTGCCGAGGTGGAACGCCGCGATGCTCGTGTCGCCGCGGGTGATGAACACGCGCGCGCCCGGCTCCAGCGTCCAGGGCTCGCGCTCGTCCAACTGGCGGTAGCCCGCCTGCGTCAGACGGCGGGCCGACTCGCGCACCGCGTGGTACGGCGTGGGCGAGGCGTCGATGTACTCGAGGAGGTCTCCGGCCAGGGCGTCGGTGTCGATGGGGCTCATAGGGCGCCCCAAGCTAACGCCGTCCGGTCCCGCCGCCACTCCCGAAAGTCACCGGCCTACCGGGCGGGCAGGCGTTTCGCTGGAGGCTGTGCGGGGAGAATGGTGGTCGCGGGCCGGGCCCCCGGGGCCGCGTCCAGGAAGGTGCCCAACAGGACCCAGCGGCGGGAGGTCTCCTCCTTCCCCTTCCGGGCCAGCAGTGGCGTCGTGTAGTGCCAGAAGGGCAGCCGGTACACGGTGATGCCGCCCACGGTGCTGACGGGGGCCATCTGCGTGAAGTGTCCGTCCTGGGCATAGATGAGGTACTGGTGGTCCACCCCGGGCAGCGTGAGGCTGACGTGCATGTCCACGTAGCCGTCCCGGGCCTCGGGCTCCTCCGGGTGGTGGTCGTTGTGCGGCCCGGAGTAGTCCCCCGGCCCGTAGCACAACGCCTGGATGCCCCACTTGCGCCGCAGCGCCCGGCCCGTCACCGCGGCGGCGAACCCGGCGAAGGTGTCCGAGCGCAGCATGTCCGTGAGCCCCACGGACTCTGCCGCGCGCCACGAGCGGGAGCGGCGGCTCTCCAGCAGCGCCGTGCTCACCCGCACCGTCTTGGGCAGCAGCTCCATGTAGTTCATCGTCTGCCCGGAGATGGAGTCCGCTGGAATCGGGTCCTCCATGGGCACCATCGTCTCGCGCATCGCCGCGTCCAACGCATCGCGGCATGCGGCGGCACGGCGTGGGTCGATGACACCTTGCAGTGACACGAAGGGACGCGCCGGGTCGAGCAGCGCGCCCACCACGTCACGCTCCTTGCCGTCGAGGATGCGGCGACCCCGGGGGGTCAGCCAGTCAGCGAACTCTTTGGGAAAGGCCTTCATTGCGGTGGAACATATCGCCCCACGCAACCTTTACAGCTGTCTTGCGATAATCACCGACAAGCTGATTTTTCCCGGAGCCCCCCAGGCCATGTCCCGCATCGACAGCCGCCCCCGCGTCATCTCGAACCCCACCACCGCGCCTGCGCGGGCCCAGCCGGCGGCTCAGCAGGCGGCCAACGTGGCCCGGGCCACCGCCGTGGGTCACACGCAGGTGAACTCCTTCGAGGGCGCGGCCCGGGCCCGTCCGGCCGCGGCGGCCCAGCCGATTCCCGGTGCGTGGCGCGGCGGTCCGGACACCGAGGTGGGCAAGGCGGTGCAGTCCATCGTCTCGCGGCTCCAGTCGAACCCGGACGCGAACAACATCACCATCAAGGGTGACACCGCGGCCAGCCTGTTCAGCCGGGCCATCCTCGACAGCAAGCACGTGACGAACGAGCAGCTCATCGCCATGGCGAACGTGTCGCTGGACCAGCTCGCCAGCGACGAGAAGACGAAGGCGAAGGTCTACAAGAAGGTCCCGAACGTGCGCGACCTGCCGGTGCACAAGTTCACGGTGGCGATGATGTCCGCCGCGACGGGCATCGACCCGCAGAAGCTGTCCGAGGCCGTGCCGGACCTGGGCCTGACGGGCGCCCCGAATACGCCGCTGCTCTATGCGGCCAAGGGCGAGGGAATGCAGCGCTCCACCGCGCTGCACGACTTCACCGACTACCTGCGCGGCGCCGGCATCAAGGGCCTGAACAAGGCCGTGTGGGGCGTGGAGAACCGCGTCCTCTCCGCCATCGTCTCCGCCGTGGGCGGCGGCCGGTACTGAGCACCGCCACCGCGTCGCGGTGAGCACCGGGGCCGGGTCCTCCTGCGCGGAGGCCCGGCCCTTCGTGTTTCAAAGAGCGCCCTGCCCCACGGCCTGGCTCGCGCGGCCGGGCCGCATCGAAGCGCTCCGCCAGAGCCGTGTGAGCAATCCCCGGCAGCGGGCGCGTCCCAACCTTCAGCCGCTTCGACCCGTTTCCTCTTGGATGCGCTGCCGGGCCGCCTCCAGCCGCTTCGCGCGCACCTTGCCAGCGACGCCCAGCAGCACGCGGTCCCGAGCCCAGCGCTCTCGTGTGATGGCATCCGTGGCGGCCCAGTGGGGTTCACACCGCTCCAGCACCGCGCGCTTGGTGAGCGCCAGCCCTCCGCCCAGGGCCACGTGCGTGGACGCCGCCGTCGGGTCCAACTGGGACAGGCCCCGCATCATCACCGCCAGGGCGGACAGCTCCTCGCGCACGTCGTCCGGCCAGCCGCTGCGGCGCCCGACC
Organism: Myxococcus sp. AB036A; assembly: GCF_006547355.1. Lineage (NCBI taxonomy): Bacteria > Pseudomonadati > Myxococcota > Myxococcia > Myxococcales > Myxococcaceae > Myxococcus > Myxococcus sp. AB036A. The sequence goes on from NZ_VHLC01000091.1 coordinate 7,921, forward strand.
TGGAGCAGCCAGCCCAGCATCGCGAGCTGGACGTGACAGTCCTCCACGGTGCGGAAGGGCTTGAGGTAGCGCGCGTAGCCGTCTCCCGGAAGCACGTCCTCCGAAGCGACGGCCACGTCCTCCAGGGACAGCTCCGCGTGGGGAACCTCGGGGATGAAGGGCAGCTCCGGGAGCGCGCTCAGCCGCACACCGGGCCGCTTCGCGTCCACCGCCACCATGCGCAGGCGGTTGCGGCCCTGCGCGTCCTGCCCCTCCGACGCCACCACCAGCAGCAGCTCCGCGCGCGTGCCCAGGGTGACGAACGTCTTGGTGCCTGACAAGCGCGGGCCCGCGCCGGCATCCGTCAGCCGCGTCTCGATGGCATTGGGATGCGCGCCACCCGGCTCCGTGGCACAGAGCGCGAGGGTCCGCTCCGCCGGGAGCTCCGGAAACAGGCGCCGGTGCGCGGCGTGGTAGCCAGAAGCGAAGGCGAACCCCAACCGGTCGGCGAGGAAGCCCCCGGCCAGCGCCAGGTCCGCGGGCGAGGAGAAGCGGGAGGACAGCCCCAGGTGCTGCCGCCACCAGGCGTCGACTGAGTCGAGAACCTGGGGCTCGGCGGGTGCCGTGAGCAGGAAATGAAGGACGTCGTTCACGGGGGGAGTCTATTGGCGGCCCTCGCCGGCCCGTCCACCAGTTCTTGAATGAATGGTTGAGCGGCCACCGCTCCCTCCCCCCAGGACTTCTCAGGGCTGTATTACTGGCTCTGGGTATTCTGAACCACGCGGCAGCTGCGGCGACTGCACAGCAGGATGTAGCTGGCCTGCTGGTCACAGCCTCTCGCGCCAAACGTGTCACGATTCAGCCGCTGGGTTGATATCGCCTCCTGCTCACATTTCAGGTCGAAGGCCGCCTGACGAAGGATGAGCTCCTGGATGTCGACCCCATGCGGATCAGGGCAATACCCGAAGGCGTTGCAGCCAACCTCGTAGCGCCGAAGCTTCTGACAGCCTTCCGCATAGTACGCGCCCGACTCGTTCGGAGCCCCGGCGTAATCATGGACAGGATTGACTGCCAGGTCTTTCTCCGGACAGGCCATGTCCTGCGCAGCCTTCCCTCGGATGGCACTCAGAGCGCCGCTCCCACAGCCGGATGACATCAACGCGACAACAAAAGCGAGTGCGACGGCCCGCATGCGATTGGCTCCGTGAATGAAGCTCGGAAAATGTTTCGGCAGAGAACGCAAAAGACCACGAGCGCACCGTCAATGAGCAGCCCCATACGTGCCCTGCACCATCACGGCACGCACAGCCGGCACCGCGGCGCCCTCCTTGGGAGGGCGCCGGAACCTGCGCGCAACTCAGCTCGCGCGCTTACGGCTGGGCGACTTCGCCCGCTGGGTGGACTTGCGGGTACCGGCGGATGACTTCTTCCCCGCCGCCTTCTTGGCCCCCGCGCCCTTGTTGCCCCGGGACTTCGACGCAGCCTTCTTCTTCGACGTCGACGAGGTCTTCGCCTTCTTGGCCGACGTCTTCCGGGCCGGCGCCTTCTTCGCCGGGGCCAGGATGGTGCCCCGGCAATTGGGCGCGCCGCAGCGGCAGACGTAGAGCGCCTCGGCTTCGGGTCCCATGTCCTCGGTGCGCTCGTAGCCGTAGTCGTACACCAGCTCCTCACCGGGCTCGATGGAGGTGAGCGCGTAGATGTAGATGTGGCCCTTTTCGATGAGGGCTTCACAGTTGGGCGCGCACGAGTGGTTGATGTAGCGCGCCTCGTTGTGAATCGTCCCCGCGTCCAGCACCGTCCTCTTGTCGAGGTTGAACAGGAACGTGTGGTGCCGCGCCATCGATTCGTCGTCGTAGCGGACGTCCGCCTCCGCCTGCGTGATGCGCTCACCGAGGTACTCGATGATGCGCGTGCCCTTGCGGATGCGGCGGATGGCGAAGGCACCCTGGCCCTGGATGGAGGACGGGTGCAGCTCGAAGGGAAGCGGCTTCGTTGAAGGAATGAAGTTGGGTGAGGTCATTCTGTTGTGAGCGCCCCAGGTGTTGATGTCGGCCAGGACGCTCCGGCTGCGGCGGTGTAGCGTGCACCAGTCCGACTTCCGATGAAAGGCGAACAATGATGCGGTGGTGGCTCGTCCTGGGTGCCGTGAACGCTTTCCTCTCCGTCAGCGCGGGGGCCTTCGGCGCGCATGCCCTGAAGAGCCGGCTGTCCCAGGACCTCCAGGTCATCTTCGAGACGGGGGCGCGGTACCACATGTACCACGCGCTGGGCCTGCTGGCCGTGGGCCTGCTGGGACACTTCCGCCCCTCGTCCCTGCTCAACGGCGCCGGCTGGGCGATGATGGTGGGCATCGTCCTGTTCTCTGGCAGCCTCTACGCGCTCGCCCTCTCCGGCGTGCGCGTGCTGGGAGCCATCACCCCGCTCGGGGGCCTGGGCTTCCTCGCCGGCTGGCTCCTGTTCGCGGTGGCCGCCTGGCGCACCACGAACTGAGCCCCGCTCACTCCCTCCAGGACGGGGGGAGTGGGTAGTACCGGTCGAGGTCGTCGTGGTTGACGAAACCACACGCCTCCCGCTGCACCATGAAGCACCAGCGCTGGTGCTCGGCTTCCTTGCGCAGGGCCTGGTGACGGGCAATCTGCGCGCGCCGGTCGGCGGTCCGGAGGGACCGCAGTTGACGTTCGACCTCGGACAGCTCCCGCAGCGTCTCCTCCAGCTTCACTTCCAATTTTCGGAGAGAGGAGGCCTTCTCCGCCTGGAACTCGGCCTCTAGCGCCTGCAGTGCGTTCGAGCGGTCTTGGAAAGCCATGCCCGTCGATTTAACACCCAGGCCTTCCCGCCGCCCGAGCTTGCCCGCTCCCCTGCCCATGCGCGCCTTCCTCTTCGTCTCGCTGTTCGCCACCACCGTGGCGACCGCTGCCGAACCGACGCACACCGCCCCACCAGCGTCCTATCTGTTGCGTCCCGACCGCGTCTTCGACGGTGTCACCCCCAAGCCGCACACGGGCTGGGTCGTCCTGGTGACGGGCGACCGCATCGCCGCCGCGGGGCCGGAAGCCAAGGTGAAGGTCCCCCAGGGCACCACGTCCGTTGACTTGAGCGGCACCACGCTGCTGCCCGGCCTCATCGAGGGCCACTCCCACCTGCTCCTCCATCCGTACAACGAGGCGTCCTGGAACGACCAGGTGCTGAAGGAGTCGCTGGCGCTGCGGGTGGCCCGCGCCACCAACCACGCCCGCGCCACGCTGGCGGCGGGCTTCACCACCGCCAGGGACCTGGGCACCGAAGGCGCGGCCGATGCGGACGTCGGCCTCAAGCAGGCCATCCACCAGGGCATCATCCCCGGCCCGCGCCTGATGGTGGCCACGCGCGCCATCGTCGCCACCGGCAGCTATGGCCCCAAGGGCTTCGCCTCGGAGTGGCACGTCCCCCAGGGCGCGGAAGAGGCGGACGGTGTGGAGACCCTCACCCGGGTGGTGCGCGCGCAAATCGGCCAGGGCGCGGACTGGGTGAAGGTGTACGGCGACTATCGCTGGGGCCCCAACCACGAAGCCCGCCCCACCTTCTCCCTGGAGGAGCTGAAGCGCATCGTCGACACGGCCCGAAGCAGTGGCCGCCCAGTGTCCGTCCATGCGAGCACCCCCGAAGGCATCCGCCGCGCGGTGCTGGCGGGCGCGGAGAGCATCGAGCACGGGGACGAAGGCACCGCCGAGGTGTTCCGCCTCATGGCCCAGCGGGGCGTCTACCTCTGCCCCACCCTGGCTGCCAGCGAAGCGATGTTCGAACACCGCGGCTACAAGCGCGGCGTGGACCCGGAGCCCGCCCACCTCCAACAGAAGCGCGCCACCTTCCGCGCCGCCCTCAGCGCCGGCGTCCCCATGTGCGCGGGGGGAGACTCCGGCGTCTTCCCCCACGGGGAGAATGCGCGTGAGTTGGAGCTGATGGTGGCCTACGGCATGACGCCCGCGCAGGCGCTCCAGGCCGCCACCTCCACCAACGCGGCGATGCTCCACCGCGAGGACCAGCTGGGCCAGGTGAAGGCGGGGCTGCTCGCGGACCTGGTGGCGGTGGAGGGCGATCCGACGAAGGACATCACCACCCTGCGCAAGGTCCGCTGGGTGATGAAGGGCGGCACGGTCGCCGTGGAGCATCGCTGAGGCGCTACGGCTTCCAGGCCGAGGACCACACGCCCTGCTTGCCCGTCACCGGGTCCGCCCCGGGCAGGGGCACCTGGGCAATCCGCTGGACGGAGGCGTCGTGCGTCGCCTTCTCCGGGCGCTGCAAGTCGTAGTCGCCCGTCCCCTCCGGGTAGCCGCCCACCACCAGGAAGTCCCCGCTGGCCTCCAACCGGCGGTGACCCGTGCCCGCGGGGAGCACCAGCACGTCGCCGGCCCGGACGGTGACCTCCTGCCCGGACTCGCCGCCCAGCTTCAGCCGCGCGGTGCCGGAAGCCACGCCCAGCACCTCGTGCGCATTGGAGTGGTAGTGGTGGAAGTCATAGACGGTGTACCGCCAGCGCGCCGGCCAGCCATTCGCGGAGAACAGCTTCTCCAGCGCGCTCGCCTTGTCCCCTTCCAGCGTCACGCCACGATAGACGAGCGTGGGCAAGCGGCTGTTCGGCGTCATCCCGTCATCCTTGAACAGCAGCCGCTCAGGCGATGCCGCCTGCTGCACCTTCGGCGTGGACGGTTGGAGTGTCGTCTGTGTCATGCCCGGAGCTCCCAGCAGGAAGGTGGTGGCCAGGGCGGCACGAAGCAACCGCCGATGAAGACGCGTCATCGCCTCACTCCTGGGAGGGGGCCGCGATGGGCCCCGGCACCTGCTTGCCTCGATGCCACACTGACTCGATGCGGGAGAGGTCGTCGATGTTCGTCGACGGGTCCCCCTGCACCACCACCAGGTCCGCCCGCCGCCCGGCTTCGATGACGCCCCGGTCCTTCAACCCCAGCAACTCCGCCGCGTTTGCCGTGGCCAGCCGGATGGCCTGCAACGGCGTGAGGCCCGCCTCCGTGAGCAGCTTCAGCTCGCGGTGCTCCGCGAAGCCAGGGATGCGCACCGGCGTGGCGCCGGAGTCCGTGCCGAAGCCAATCCGGACGCCCGCGTCGTGGAGCGTCTTCACGTTCTTCAGGTTGAGGGTCAGCGCCTGCTTGTTCACCGGCGCGGTCTTCCCATCCTCCAACACGCTGGCGCGCCACGCCGGGTCATCCAACTGGCGCGCCAGGTCGGGTGACAGCGCGCGGCGGAAGAAGGGGTCGGCCATCCACGCCGGTCCCTCCGCGTAGATGTAGAACGACTCATTGAGGCCCAGCGTGGGGATGTACCAGGTGCCCCGCGCCTTCATCGCGTCCACGAGCTCCGCGTCCACCTCCATGTCGCGAACGCCGTGCGCGAGCACATCCACCCCCGCCGCGACCAGGCGCTTGGCGTCCTCCAGGTCATGGATGTGCGCGGCGACCCGCAGTCCCTGCCGGTGCGCCTCGTCAATCACCGCCGTGTAGACCTCCGGCGTCATCTTGTTCTTCACCGTTCCGCCGAAGTCATCCACCCAGACCTTCACGAACGCCGGATGGCGGGACGCCGTCTCGCGCACGTCCTGTCGCGCCTCGTCGGGCGTCGCGGGGCGATAGAGCTGATGCTCGACGACCTTCATCGGCGGCGCCCCTTCCGGCACGCCGATGCCCTGGTCCCCGCTGAGGATGGAGGCGCCCGGCAGCGTGCCTTGCTCGACCTCCTTCTGGAGTTCATAGATGAGCGGCGTGTTGAGGCCCAGCGACGTCACCGTCGTCACGCCGTAGGACTCCCACTGCGTGAGCTGCCGCGCGATGTTGTCGCGCAGGTAGTTCTGCCCGCCCGAATCCGTGCCTCGCGTCATTCCCAGGTGGGAGTGGTTGGAGATGAGACCGGGAAGCACCGTCCGTCCCGGCAGCTCGATGACCGTGGCCGAGGCGGGCACCTCCACTTCATCCACCGGCCCCACGCGCTGAAGCGTCGTGCCCTGGATGACGACGGCGGCGTTCTCCAGCGGAGCACCGCCGCGCCCGTCGATGACCCGCACGCCCCGCAGCACCGTCACCTTCTCCCAATCCTCGCTGCGCAGCCCTTGTCGGCCCTGGCAGGCCAGCAGTCCCGTCGTCAGGGCACCGGCCAGGAGGAGCCGGCCCCAGGCATGGCGGAGTGGATGCTTCATGCGTGTCACCTCGGAAGCGCGGAACGCGGGCCCTCGCGCCGAAAGCCCGCTCGTACACCGGCAACATGTTCGCGCCGCCACCACCTCGCACCCCGAATTCGGCCTCGCCGCCTCCACTCCTGGGAATGGAAGGGACAATCCCTCCTTCCCACGGCGGGCGGGGGGCCTACGAACGCGACACCGGCTCCGCCTTCACCTGGGTGAAGAGCCGCTCCACGTCCGCCCGGTAACACAGGTCCGTCCCCTGGGTGAGCAGCGCGGCCGTCCCGGAGGCGATGCCCCAGCGCAGCGCGTCCTCAGTGGACTGGCCCCGCGCGAGCGCAAGTGTCATCCCCGCGACAAAGCTGTCCCCCGCCCCCACCGAGCTGTACGTCCGCACCGGGGGCGGCGTCGCCCGGAACTGGGCGGTGCGCGTCGTCACCAGCGCGCCGTCCGCGCCCATGGACACCGCCAGCACTTCGGCGCGGCCCTGGGCCACCAGCTCGCGCGCCGCGGCGGCCTGGGTGGCGAAGTCTTCCACCGACGCGCCGCTCAGGTCCCGCAGCTCGCGGCGGTTGGGCTTGGCCATGAACACGCCCTCTTCCAGCGCGGCCCGCAGCGGCGGACCGTTGGTGTCCACCACCACGCGCACGGCCAGGCGCTTCCCCAGCCGGGCCACACGGGCATAGAAGTCCTCCGGTACGCCGGGCGCCAGGCTGCCGCTGGCGACGATGAAGGCCGCGCCCACGGCCACGTCCTCCAGCGCGTCGAGGCAGCGCTGCCACTCGCGCTCGGACAGCGTGGGCCCCGGCAGGATGAAGCGGTACTCACGCGCGCCCGTGCCTTCCGCCACCGTGAAGCTCTCCCGAGTGGCGTCCTGCAACGGCACGGAGCGGCGCAGCAGGCCCTTCTCCTCCAGGAGCTCCTCCAGTTGGCTCCCGGTGGCCCCGCCCCGCGTGTAGACGGCGATGGCCTCACCGCCCAGCTCACGCACCACGCGCGCCACGTTGATGCCACCCCCACCCGGGTCCCTACGCACGGGGCCGCAGCGCAGCTTGTGCTCCGGCGTGACTTCCGGCACGGACGTGGCCACGTCGATGGTCGGGTTGAGCGTCAGGGTGACGATGTGCGGCATCGCGAAGGGCCTCCAGGGTTGCATCGGCGCGAAAGGGCCGAGCCTGCCCCACCCCGCGCGCATTCGCCAGCCGTCCGAGCGCCCACGCCGCTCCGTCCCAAGGGCAACACCCCACCCCGTGCATGGGGCCCTGGGGGGTTGCCTTCCCAGGTAGGCTCGCGAAGATGCGCCCCCATGACACCGCTCCGTCGCCCCTCGCGAGATGAGCTGGACGCAGCCACCGGTCGCACCATGCCGGACGTCATCGCGACCCGGCTGCGCGTGCTCTTCTGCGGCATCAACCCCAGCCTCTACTCCGCGGTGGTGGGCTATCACTTCGCGCGGCCCGGCAATCGCTTCTGGCCCACGCTGCATGCCGCGGGCATCACCCCGCACATCTTCCAACCCACGGAGCAGGAGTCCTTGCTCGCGCTGGGCTACGGCATCACCAACGTGGTGGACCGCGCCACCGCCACCGCGGACCTGCTGAACCCCGCCGAGCTGGCCCGGGGCGCGAAGGCGCTGGAAGCCAAGGTGGCGCGCTACCAGCCCCGCTTCCTCGCGGTGCTGGGCGTGAGCGCCTACCGCATCGCCTTTGGCCGTCCCAAGGCCGCGCTGGGCGCGCAACCGGAGCGCCTGGGCAACACGCGCTTGTGGGTGCTGCCCAATCCCAGCGGGCTCAACGCGCACTACCAACTCGACGCGCTGGGCCGCCTTTTCGGCGAGCTGCGACGCGCCGTGGAGCAGGGCTGACGACTCCCGGTGCGAGTTCGCGGTGCTTCGCGCACCGTGCCTTGACCCATGGGTGCGCCCGCATGCAACGCTGCCCACCAGGTTCCCCCGGACCTGCATCGCAACAGGCGCCCCCACCTGGAGCAGACCCCATGGCCTCGAAGGCATTCGCAGCAATCATGAACGTATCGCAGCTACTCCTGGAGCGCGGCTTCGAGGCCGCGACAGTCTCGGAGGCCCTGGGACAGGTGGGCGTCGCGCTCGACGTCGACCGCGTCTACATCTTCGAGAACGCCACCAGCCCCACGGGCGAGCTGCTGTGCAACCAGCGCTACGAGTGGACCGCGGCCGCGGCCTCCGCGCAGCTGGACAACCCCGAGCTCCAGAACGTCCCCTACTCGGAGGTCATGCCCTCCTGGGTCGCGCCGCTGTCGTCGGGCAAGGCCGTCCAGGGACCGCCCCGTGCCTTCCCGTCGCCCGCTCGGGAGCTGCTGGAGGCCCAGGACATCCGGTCGCTGCTGGTCTGCCCCATCACCGTGGGCGGCGAGTGGTGGGGCTTCGTGGGCTTCGACGACTGCCGGACGGAGCGCAAGTGGCCGCCGACGGAGGTCTCCGTGCTCCAGGCCCTGTCCAACGCGCTCGCGGGCTCGCTCCGCCATGCGCGGCTGCGCAGCATGCTCTCCGGCGTGCAGTCCCAGCTGCGCACCATCATCCAGCGCTGCGAGACGACGGCGTCCTGACGCGAGCGGCGTCCGCGAGGCCTCAGCGAAGAATGCCGGCCTCGCGGGCGAACCCGGCCACCACGGGCGCCACGCGCTCGAAGGCGGCGGCGTTGCAGGCCAGCAGGCCGCGGCGGTTCTGGAGCTCCGAACCGTCATAGGTGTACGGCGTCCCGCCCAGGTCCGTGAGGATGCCGCCCGCCGCGCGCAGCACCGCTTCGGGCGCGCAGTTGTCCCAGCGATAGCTCTTGTCGCTGACGTGCAGGTAGAGGTCGCAGGCGGCCTCCGCCAGCAGACCGCACTTGAGGCCCACTGAGCCACACGCCTGCTCGTGCGTGATGCCCAGCCGCCGGGCCACCGCGTCCGTCAGGCGCGAGCGGTGTGAGCGGGACACCACCAGCCGCAGCGCGGACGGCTCCGCCGTGTCCGACACCCGCAGGGCGCGGCGCCCCTTCGCGTCCTCCACGAAGCCGCCCTGCCCCACCACGCCCCAGTACAGCGTGTCTCCAACGGGCCGGTACACGACGCCCAGCGTGGCCTTCCCCGCGATGGCGAGCCCGATATGGATGGCGAACTCGCCGTTGCGGTTGACGAACTCCTGCGTGCCGTCCATCGGGTCCACGAACCAGCAGCGCTCGAAGCGACTCGCGCCGGAGGTGTTGTCGGACTCCTCGGCCACGACCCCGTCGGAAGGAAATGCGTCGCGCAGCGCGTCCACGATGAAGGCGTTGGCGCGCTCGTCGGCCTCGGTGACGGGCCCCATGCCGCCCGCCTTGTCATGGACGGCGAAGGGCGTGGCGTAGACCTCCAGGAGGATGGCTCCCGCGTGGCGGGCTACGCGGCGGGCGATGTCGAGTTCGGCGTCGAGCGGATGCATGTAGTGGCCGAAGTCTGCCCCTCCGTCCTCCTCCAGTCACGGGTCAGCGAGCCTCCGGGGGAAGGTCGACGACGAAGGTGGCGCCCTTCCCCGGCTGGCTTTCGACGCGAATCGTCCCGCCGTGCGCTTCCACGAGCCGCCGGGTGATGAAGAGTCCCAGCCCCAGACCTCCGTAGTTGCGGGACGCGGCGCGCTCGAAGCGGTCGAAGATGCGCGGCTGCGCCTCCAGGGGAATGCCCACGCCATGGTCCTGGATGAGGATGCGGGCACCCTCCCCGACGCGGGACACCTCCATGCGGATGGGCTTGCCGGCGCCGTACTTCATCGCGTTGGTCAGCAGGTTGATCATCACCTGCTCCATCCGGAGCCGGTCCCATCGCCCCAGGACGGGCGTGGGCGCCACCAGCTCGAACACGCAGCCCGCCCGGCCCATCTGTCCCCGCAGGTGGCCCGTGACGTCCCGGGCCACCGCCACCAGGTCCATGTCCTCGCGCCGCAGGTCCACCTGGCGCTCGTTGACGCGCGACACGTCCAGCAGGTGCTCCACCAGGTGCGACAGACGCCGGAGCTGGTCCCCGAAGACATCCAGCAGGGCGGCCACCTTCTCCACGGGAAGCTGGCCGGACTCCTGCCGAGACAGGGTCCGCGTCAGTTGCTGCACACGCAGCTTCATGGAGGTGACGGGCGTCTTCAGCTCATGCGAGGCAATCGACAGGAACTCGTCGCGAGCGCGGATGGACTCCTGGGCCTTGCGATAGAGCTCGGCGTTCTCGATGGCGAAGGCCGCGCGCTGCCCCAGCTCCTCGGCCAGTGAGCGCTCGCGTGGGCCATACGGACGCCCCGGATGCGCCGCGACAACGGACAGCACGCCCAGGATGGGGCCCCGCGCTCGCAGCGGGACATTCAGTGATGCCCGAGCGCTCAGTGCCCTCACCGCGCTCCACCGTTCGTCCCGGAGCCCATCCGGGTCCAGCAGGCCCATGGCATCCGGGGACGACTCGGAATGTCCCGTCTCCAACACCCCATAGGGACCATCCCGCGGACCGGAGACGGGGGGATGGGCCTGGAGGAACTCGCGAACGGTGCGGCCCCCCTCGGGCGAACTGGCGGCGACGGCCACGGGGCGCAGCGCCGCGTCCTTGCCCAAGAGGGAGACGACGCACAGCTCCCCCAGGGTGGGGACGGACAGCTCCGCTACGCGCTGGAGCGTGGTCTCCGAGTCGAGCGACGTCACCAGCGCCTGGCTGGCCTCCGACAGGAAGCGCTGCCCCAGCTCCATCTGCTTGAGCTCGGTGACGTCGGTGGAGATACCGCACAGCGCATAGAGCGTGCCCGACGAATCGATGAGCGGGAACTTCTGCGTGAGGTGGGTGTGGACGCCGTCTTCCAGGGGAATGCACTCCTCCCGCTGGACGAGCTCCCCGGTGGTGAAGACGGCCTGACTCGTCTCATGGAAGCGCGCCGCCTGCGGCTCGGGGAAGATGTCCGCCGTGGACTTCCCCGCGACCTCCTGCAGCGTGCGGTGGAAGAGCCGCTCCCACTCGCGGTTCACGAAGATGTAGCGCTCCTGCCGGTCGAGGATGAAGAACACGGCGTTGGCGTTGTCCAGGATGGCGCGCAGCCGCTTCTCGCTCTCGGCGAGCGCGTCCTCGGCGCGCTTGCGCTCCGTCACGTCGGTCAGCACCGCCAGCGACCGAACCATCCGGCCCGACGCGTCCCGCTCCGAGATGGCGGAGAGGAGGACGTCGAGCACCTCGCCGTTCTTCTTCACAATCTGGTACGGCACGTCCTTGCAGACGCCCGTCTCGAAGAACACGGGCAGGACGTGCTCGGTCGCATACCGGCGAGACTCCGGCGTGAAGAAGTCCACGGAGCGACGGCCCAGGACCTCCTCGCGCGAATAGCCCAGGGTGCGCAGCCAGAACTCGCTGACGCTGACCAGCCGGCCCTCCGCGTCGATGGAGTGCATCATCGCGGGCGTGTACCTGTAGAGGCTCCGGAACTTCTCTTCCTCCGCGCGAAGCGCCGCCTCCGTCTGCTTGATGGCGGTGATGTCCCGGAACACGGATGCCGCGCCGTATACGTCTCCCGTCGAGTCGGTGAGCACGCGCGCGCCCACCTGCAGCCAGAGGCCCTTGGGGTGGCGGGCGTTGCGTACGTAGACCTCCGCCTGGTCCACCGCCTCGCCATGCAGCAGGGCACGGCTGAGCGGCAGCGTCTCGACGGGATAGGGCGTCACGGTGTCGGGAAGGTAGAGCCCGAAGTACTTCGACCACTGGGACACCGGCATCTCCGGCGGAGGCAGCGCGCCGAAAATCTGCTGGGCCATGGGGTTGAGGAGGACGAACCGGCCGTGCCGGTCGACCACCGTCACGCCATCTCCCATGTTGAGGAAGATTGCCTCCAGGATGCCGAGCGGGATGCCGCCCTCGCCGTCCGCGAAGGCAGGCCCGCCGGGACGCGTGCCATCGTCGCGGGCGAGCGGAGCCGACATCCAGATGCTGTCATCCAGGTGGTCCATGGGAGGGTCGCGTCCAACGCAAGGAGGCAACGAGGCGCCCTCCCCGTTGGCGTGCCTCCCGTCCACCAACGACTCCTGGACGCCCTTCCTCGTCAACAATGTTGTCTCGTGGCCACGCCGCCAAGCCGCGCATTCCAACGAGGCCGTCGCTCGGTGAAGAAGCCCGTTATAGGAAGGGGCCATGCCTTCGCCAGGAGCCACCATGCCCGCCACCCTCCGTCCCGCCAAGCCCTCGGATGAGCCCGCCCTGGGGCGCATGGGCGCGGCGCTCGCCCGGAAACACCACGCCTTCGACGCCGCGCGCTTCATGCTCCCAGACGACGTGGAGTCGGGCTACCGCTGGTGGCTGGGCCGCGAGGCCAAGAAGCCCGACGCGGTCGTCCTGGTGGCGGAGCTGGACGGCGAGGTCGTGGGCTACGCCTACGGCCGCGTGGAAGGCATGGACTGGAATGCCCTGCTGGACCGCAGCGGCGGCTTCCATGACATCTGGGTGGACGAGAAGGCCCGCGGCGCGGGCGTAGGCGTCCTGCTCGCGGAGGAGATGATGAAGCGCCTGACGGCCCTGGGGGTGCCGCGCGTCGTCCTCCACACCGCCGCGCAGAACACGACCGCGCAGCGCCTGTTCGCGAAGCTGGGGTGGCGCCCCACCATGGTGGAGATGACGCGCGAGGCGCCCCCTCGTGACGCTATTGAATGATTCGCCGCATCGTCGGGGGATGGGCCACCGCGGCCTTCTCGCTCGGCGTCAGACGCATGGATTTCAGCGACGGTGCCTGGGACGGCGGCAGGCCCTGCGCCAGTCCGAAGACGAAGCTGAAATCCGACGCGATGCCCGTCTTGCCAGCGAGTGTCGCGTTCCGGTGACAGACGATGCAGTTGCTCGCCTGGGGCCCCTGGCCGAAGTCCGCGGTCCGCTGGATATAGGTCTCCATGGTCGTGTTGGCGATGGCCACTGAACCGGAGGGCGTGGGCGCGGCGAAGGGCAGCGGCGCCTTCACGGGCTTCGTCGGGCTGGGGCTGGGGTTGGTGGACCAGAGCACGTTCACCAGCACGTAGTGCTTCCACACCGAGTCCGGGAAGTGCGTCGCGATGTTCTGCTGGACCAGTTGATTCACCCGCTTCGCCATCGGGTCGATGGGCGTCAGCCGCGTCACCTGGATGGGCACGGGCCCCGGGCAGCCGCCGCCAATGTGGTACGGCGGTGGCACGTTGGGCTCGCACCCCACCGTCACCTCCGTGGACGTCCCATCCGCCGCGCAGTTGGCGGGCACCGTCAGCGTGCGCGGCGAGCAGGCGGCATCGAAGAAGTTCCACGCGCCCGTCCCCGCGTCGGTGCCCTGGTCCGGCGCATTCGCCTCGTGTTCGAACGTGGCCCAGATGATGGTCGGTTGGGACTGGGTGGCATGGATGATGTGCAGCCCCACCAGCGCCACGGTCGCCGTCCGGCACCGCTGCGTCGACGGGTCCACCACCACGGCGGGCGACAGCTTGTACGTGTTCCAGCGCGCATCGGAGGGATTGGCCACTTCCATCCACGCCGACTTCAGCTCGATGGCGCCCACCGAGCCGGGCGCTGGCTGGTACGCGCCTTGTGGCAGGACCACGGGCACGCCGGAATCCACCAGGGCCAACTGGTTCGCCGCGTTGTAGAGCCCCGCGTCGACGATGTAGTCGTATTCAGGCTGGTTGACCTTCACGTCGTACCAGACGTTGGTGTCTCCGGGTGCCCCCAGCCACGCGGGCGAGCCGTCGAAGGGAAACGCCTGGTTCGCGCTCCCCGGGAAGAAGTTCTCCGCGAACTTCGACGCGACCATCAACGGCAGGCGTTCCCGGGCCTGCGCCACGGAGAGCCCCGCTTCCGCCAGACACGCATCCGTGATGCGTGCCTGCGTGCCCCAGGCGGGAGGCGCGCCCCCGTCCGGCAGGAAGAGCTGGCCGGTGCTCATGTACGTCTGCCATTGCACGGGCTCCAGGTCCCCGGGGGTGCCAAAGCCAGCCGTCCCCCCGTCCATGCCGGACTCGGGCCAGTTCAACGCGATGAACTGCTGCCAGGCGAAGCAGTTCGCGTCTTCCTGGCCCACCACCTGGCTGAAGTCCGGAGGCACCTCCGGGCCGAGCTCCAGAATCTGCTGGCTGCCACAGTTGAACTGCGGTGGAGCGCCGGAGGGGGCTGCACGGGCGGGAGCCGGAGCCCCCGTCTCCGCCTGGGCAACAGTCCCCCCCGGAGGCGCTTCCCGGGAGGCCCTGTCCCTGGCACAGCCAGCGGCGAGCAACAGCGACGCCAACGCGACGCCAACGCGATTCTGGAGCACGGTCATGGGCACGCTCGCGGGCCTACCGGGAGGTGACGTGCAGCGCCGCGGGGAACGGCGTCGGTGTCTTCGTCTGCCCCGCACCGGTGACGAAGACACCCCGTGGGCCCGGCGCCGCGTCCGCCTGCACGGAGACCAGGATGCGGATGGCCGCCACCGGCCCGGGATAGGTGTTCCCGGGCACCGCGTAGTCCACCGACTTCATGTCCTGCACCTGGACGGTGATGCCGCCCCCGTCGAAGGCCACAGTCGGCAGCGCCGAGATGTCGGGCAGCAGCGCGGTCAGCAACATGGGGACGTTCGTGTCACCGGCCCTCACCGTCGGGGCAATCAGGGTGCTGTTGCTGGCCAGGTTCATGGGCACGCCCATGAAATTGGGCACGTTGGTACCGGCCAGGGCGCTGAACACGCTGGAGTGGAAGAGCTGTAGCGGCTGCGCCAGCTCCGTGGACGGCACGCCCACGCAGTCCTGTACCGGCGCGCGGGATGGCTGCGCCAGCCCCATGCCGGTGATTTGCATGAGGAAGGTCTGCGCCACCTGCCCGGCCCAGCGAATCTTCTGGCCGTTGATGGTGATGTCGGAGACGGTGTAGCGCTTGTTGGGCGGTACCCGGAAGGTGGCGTGCAGGATGTAGTTGCCCGGCATGGGCCTGCCCTCCGGGTCCGTCAGCGACGAGGTGCCTCGGACGATGGTCCAGAACTCCGCCGCGTTCGTCTGGTCCGGCGTCTGGTAGCCAGAGAAGTCTGGCATCTGGATGTAGAGCCCGGGCGGATTGGCCAGGGTGGCCTTGTTCGACGGCCGCTGCGGATTGGGCGGCGCGACGAGCTGATTCACGGACAGCCCGATGTGCGGGTCGCTGTTGCGGGCGGGCTGGCCATACTGCGCGCAGCAGATGAGCGTCTGCGCATGGGAGTTGCCCACGGGACGCGGCACCGTCGCGGCCGACGCGAGCCCGATTTCCGTCTGGAGCGTGTTGGGCGTGCTCGTCAGGTGCATGGCGCCACCCTGGCTCGCCGTAGACACCGGCCCGCTGTTCCACCGGTTGAGCGGGTTGTACGCGGGGCGTCCCGTGGACGGGTCCTCCACCGGCCGTCCCGTGGACGGGTCCAACAGATACAGGTCCTCCAGCGCGATCTGCCGCTTGCCCAGGGTGGAGCGATACAGCTCCAGCACCTTGTTCGGGTCCACCGCCCACAGCGTGTTCCAGTACTCCGGATTCTCACACGTGAAGTCGATGCGGAGGATGTTGCCCTGGCTGTCACGCTCGACGCTCCACTCGCAATATTCGTCCTGCCAGCCCCGGGGGCCGAAGGGGCCGTAGTGGCTCACGTCCCCGGTACAGGGATTGGTGATTTGCGGCAGGTCCGAGAATGGCGTTCCATCCGTCGTCCGGCCCGTGTCCGCCAGGGCCAGCAGGTCCTCCTCCGGCAGCACCAGCCCCTTGGCATTCGTCCCACCCTGCCCGCCGAAGTAGAAACCCAGACGGCCGGGGAACGCATTCCATTGGATGGCGGCGTAGCTCCCCTGCGCCGTGTCCGTCTGCGCGGGGTTGAAATACCAGGTATTGTTGGCGGAGTTGGACATGTTCCACGGGTTGCCCGTGATGCCCTGGTCGGTGAAGCCCGTGAGGTTGAAGTTCCATGCCTCGTTGAGCTTCTTTTGTGCTGTCGGGTCCTCGGGGAAATCAATCTGGTTCGCCGGGGCCAGGAAGCGATGCACGCCATCGGGGGAAGGCTTTGCCATATCATGGGCTCCATTTTCGACAGCCATTGACGTCAACCCTTGTCGTGCATGAATGACTGCCTTTCAAGACACCCCTTCACTTCTCATGAACAAGCGTCCGACAGAAAACCCGACTTCTGGACTAAGGGAAAACCGGGGCGGCCCGCGAGAACAGCTGCAATCACCCGCATCCCCGCACGTACTGCGCGAAATGAAGAGGAGGTCTGAATGAGATGGCTGAGCACGCGCCTCACAGGCGTACTGGTGGCATGGGTGCTGGTGGCACCGCTGGCGGAGGCGGCGAACCGGAAGCAGGAGGTAGACCGGTACATCCATGGGTTCCACCAGAAGGGCATGTTCAACGGAACGGCGCTCGTGGCCACGGAGGGAGGCATCCTCCTCAAGAAGGGCTACGGCTTCGCGAACCTCGAGTGGAAGGTGCCCAACGCGCCGGACACGAAGTTCCGCATCGGCTCCATCACCAAGCCCTTCACGGCGACCGTCATCCTGCAGCTCGTCGCCGAGGGAAAGCTCCAGCTCGATGACCCCATTACGAAGCACCTGCCGGACTACCGGGGCGACACCGGTGGGCGCGTCACCATCACCCACCTGCTGAACCACACCTCCGGCATCCCCAGCTACACGTCCGCCCCCCATTTCCTGGCCGACTCGGTCAACCCCTATGGCGTCGCGGAGTTCGTGAAGAAGTCCTGCAGTGGCGACCTGGAGTTCGAGCCCGGCGCGAAGTACGCGTACAACAACTGCGGCTACTACCTGCTGGGCGCCCTCATCGAGAAGCTCACCGGCCAGACGTATGCGCAGGCCGTGCAGGCGCGCATCTTCGGGCCGCTGGGCATGAAGGACTCCGGCTATGACGTCACCGCCACGGTGCTGCCCAAGCGCGCCAGCGGCTACACGCCCAGGCCGGGCGGGTACGTCAACGCGCCCTACATCGACATGGGCCAGCCCTATGCCGCCGGCTCGCTGTACTCGACGGTGGAGGACCTGTACCGCTGGGACCGGGCCTTCTACGGCGACACGCTGATGCCCGCGGAGCTCAAGCAGAAGATGCTCACCCCGGGCCTTCAGCACTACGGCTTCGGCTGGGCCATTGCCCCCGTGCAACTGCATGACGGCAAGACGAAGCTTCCAGGCATCTTCCACAGCGGCGGCATCAACGGCTTCTCATCCCTGCTGCTCCGCGTGCCCGAGCGCAAGGAGGTCGTCATCCTCCTCGACAACGCCACCCACGGCGACCTCCAGGAGATCGCGGGCGGCGTGCTGAGCATCCTCCATGGCATCGCCCCCCGGCAGGCCCGGATGCCCATCGGCACCGTGATGCTGGAGTCTCTCGGCAAGGGCTCCGCCGCCGAGGCCATCGCCAACTACCGCGCGCTGAAGAAGACGAAGGAAGCCCAGTACGACTTCAGCGAATCGCAGTTGAACAGGGTGGGCTACCACCTCTTGAGCGGCAGGCGCGTGGCGGATGCCATCGAGGTGTTCAAGCTCAACGTGGAGACGTTCCCCAAGGGGGCCAACTGCTACGACAGCCTCGGCGAGGCCTACGCCGCCCACGGCGACAAGGAACAGGCCATCGCGAACTACCGCAAGTCCCTGGAGCTGGACCCCAAGAACGAGAACGCGGTGAAGATGCTCAAGGCGCTCGAGCAGCCCGCCGCGAAGCGGTAGGCCGCGAGCCTTCCGAAGAAAGCACCGTGCCGGGTGCCGCCAGCGTGGGCGGCACCCGGAAGCACGCCAGGGACTACTTCCCCTTGGCCTGCTCCTTCGTCCAGGAGTCCTTCAGCGTCACCGTGCGGTTGAAGACGGGCTTGCCCGGCTTCGAGTCCTTCGGGTCCACGTAGAAGTACCCGGTGCGCTCGAACTGGAAGCGCGACTCCACGGCGGCATCCACCAGCATCGGCTCGACGCGGGCGTCGCGCAGCGTCTGGAGGCTGGTCGGGTTGAGGAACGTGGTGAAGTCCTTGGACTCGTCCGCGTCCGGCGCCTCCACGGAGAAGAGCCGGTCATAGAGGCGGACCTCCGCGACGGGCGCGTTGCCGGGCACCCAGTGCAGCGTGCCCTTCACCTTGCGGCCATCCGGCGCGTTGCCGCCGCGCGTGGCCGGGTCATACGAGCAGCGCAACTCCACCACGTTGCCCGCGGCGTCCTTGATGACCTGCTCGCACTTGATGAAGTACGCCGAGCGCAGCCGCACCTCCTTGCCGGGCGCCAGCCGGAAGAACCCCTTCGGCGGGTCCTCCATGAAGTCGTCCGCCTCGATGTACAGCTCACGCATGAAGGGCACCTGGCGCGTCCCCATCTCCGGCTTCTGCGGATGGTTCTGCACCTCCAGCAGCTCCGTCTGCCCCTCCGGGTAGTTCTCCAGCACCACCTTCAGCGGGCGCATCACCGCCATGGCGCGCGGGGCCGTCTCGTTGAGGTCCTCGCGGATGCACAGCTCCAACAGGCTCATGTCGATGAGCTGCTGCGCCTTGCCCACGCCCACGCGCGTGGCGAAGTCCCGGATGGACGCCGGCGTGAAGCCACGGCGGCGCAGGCCGGTAATCGTCATCATCCGGGGGTCATCCCACCCGGCCACGAAGCCCTCCGTCACCAGCTTGAGCAGCTTGCGCTTGCTCATCACCGTGTAGTTGAGGTTCAGCCGGTTGAACTCGTACTGGTACGGCCGGTCCCCGCTGACGAGGCTGTCGACAATCCAGTCGTACAGCACGCGCCGGTTCTCGAACTCCAGCGTGCAGATGGAGTGGGTGATGCCCTCAATCGCGTCCGACAGGCAGTGCGCGAAGTCGTAGAGCGGGTAGATGGGCCACGCGTCGCCGGTGCGGTGATGGTGCGCGTGACGAATGCGGTAGATGGGCGGGTCGCGCAGCACGGGGTTGGGCGACGCCATGTCGATCTTCGCCCGCAGGGTGTGCTGGCCGTCGGAGAACTCGCCCGCGCGCATGCGGTGGAACATATCCAGGTTCTCCTCCACGGAGCGCTCGCGGTACGGGCTGTTGCGCCCCGGCGTGGTGAAGTCGCCGCGGTACTCGCGAATCTCCTCCGGGGACAGGCTGCACACGTACGCCTTGCCCTGCTTGATGAGCTGCACGGCGAAGTCGTAGAGCTTCGGGAAGTAGTCGGACGCGAAGAACTTCCGGTCCTCCCACTCGAAGCCCAGCCACTTCACGTCACGCTGGATGGCCTCGACGTAGTCGGTGTCCTCGGTGACGGGGTTGGTGTCGTCGAAGCGCAGGTTGCACTTGCCCCCGTATTGCTGCGCCAGCCCGAAGTTGAGGCAGATGGACTTGGCGTGGCCGATGTGGAGGTAGCCGTTGGGCTCAGGCGGGAAGCGGGTATGCACGCGGCCCGCGTACTTTCCCGTCCGCTGGTCTTCCTCGATGATTTCCTGGAGGAAGTTCAGGCCCTGCGTTTCGTTCGTCGTCGTCATGATGGGGGCGAATCCTCGTGAAGCAGCCGGGGGCCGGCAAGGGATTCCTGCTTCGGGTGCCGCCCGGCCGGGCCTCCGGGACGAAGGTGGACGTCCCGAAGCCGTGCAGGGGAACCCCCGAGAGGGCTCATTTCATCCCCCCGTCCGGAAGGCGGGGGACCGGGCCCCTCTCTCTCTGTCAGAGCGACGAGAGCAGGGACTCCCAGGCCTTGAGGGCGCGGTCGGCGGACAGCTCCTCGGAGCGGCGCCGGGCCTTGGCGGACAGGTCGGCCCGGTGCACGTCGTCCTGGACGATTCGCGCCAGGGCGTCCGCCAGCGCCTGGGGCTGCTCCATGGGCACCAGGACGCCGTGCTTGCCGTGCTCCAGCACCTCCGCGGGGCCGGAGGGGCAGTCGGTACTGACCACGGGGCAGCCCAGGGCCAGCGCCTCCAGCAGCACCATGGGCAGCCCCTCGAAGCGCGAGGACAGGGCGAAGGCCGCCGCCCGCCGCATCAGCGCATGGGGGTTGGGCGCGAAGCCCGGCAGGAAGACGGAGTCCTCCACGCCCAGGGATTTCACCAGCGCCTTCAGCTCCGCCTCCAGCGAGCCTTCCCCCAGGATGAGCAGGTGCTGGTCCACCCCGGCCTGGCGCATCAGCGCGTGGCTCCGGATGAGCACGTCGAAGGCCTTCTGGTGCTCCAGCCGGCCCACGGCGATGACCACGGGCTTGCGGAAGATGGGCTCCGCCCAGGCGGGCAGCGGGTGCTCACCGGCGGCGCGCACCCGGTCGCCGTCCACGAAGTTGGGGATGACGTGGAGCTGCTCGGGCCGCACCGGCACCAGGTCCCGGAAGGCCTTCGCGGAGTCGTGGCCGCACGCGACGATGCGGCTCATGCGGGGGTAGAGCCACCGCAGGCCCCAGAGCTGCCGCCGGGGCTGCTCCAGGTGGAAGGCGCCCCAGTCGAAGTGAATCATGCCCACCACGGGCTTGCGCAGCAGCCGCCCCGCCAGGCACGCCAGCAGCGCCGCCCGGCCCTCCTGCCCCGCCACGATGACGTCCACGTCGCGCGCCTCGCGCACCAGCCGCCAGAAGAAGCGCGGCAGCATGTCCCGCCGGTACTCGAAGGCGTCGGTGCCCCACACCACCTCGGTGCGCTGCGGAATCCGGTCGCTCTGACTCTTCGGATGGGGCCGGTGGTGGAAGAACATCTTCGTGTCGAACCGGCCGGGGTCCAGCCCCGTCAGCACGTTGCACACGGAGCGTTCGATGCCGCCCGAGCCCAGGAACACCAGCGTGAACAGCACCCGCTTCCGAGCGGCTACTGGAGGCGCCTCGCCCTGTGTCGTTACGAGCATCACCCGCACTCTCACGTGCTTCGAGACACCGCGGTCCAGGACCTTCGGAGTGACAGGACTCCCCCCGGCTCCAACCTGACCCACCTGCGGTGTAACCAACTTGCATTCGCTCCGCCACCCCCCCGGCTCAGCTAGGGTTCGCTTTATTCCAAGCCAATCCCAGATATCCGTGAAAACACGCACTCAATTCCGCTGTCTCATGGCGCTGGCGCCCCTCTGCGTGCTGCTCGCCGCGGCGGGATATCTCGTGGTGAACGGTCATCGCATTGGCCAGGGCCTGCTGCATCCGCCGCCCATTCCGGTGACTCGTCCCCCGGCAGAGCCGGCGTTGTCGCCACTGGAGGACGTGGCCTTCACCACGTCCGACGGGGTGCCGCTCCAGGGTTGGTACGTGCCCTCCCGCAACCGCGCCGCGGTGGTGCTGGTACACGGCTTCGCGGACAGCCGCGCGCAGTTGCTCTTCGAGGCCCGGACGCTCGCGGGCGCGGGCTACGGTGTGTTGCTCTTTGATTTGCGCGCGCACGGCGAGAGCGGCGGCGACACGGTGACGTGGGGAGACCGGGAGCGGCGCGACGTGACGGCGGCGCTGGATTTCGTCTCACGGCGCCCGGACGTGGACCCGGGACGGTTGGGCCTCTTCGGCTTCTCCATGGGCGGCACCACGTCGCTCCTGGTCGCCAGCGAGGACGCGCGGGTGAAGGCGGTGGCCGCCGCGGGGGCCTATCCCGCGCTGGAGGCAGACATCTACGCGGGCTATGGCCGCTGGGGTGCGATGAGCGCGGAGCCGGTGCTGTGGACCCTGCGCCGCGCGGGCGTGACGGTGGACGCGGTGCGCCCCATTGACGGGATGTGCCGGCTGGGCGGCCGGCCGCTGCTGCTGGTCAACGGCGACGTGGACCCGGACGCGCCCGCGAAGCTCCAGGCCAGCCTCTTCCAGGCCGCGTGCGAACCCAAGTCACTCTGGGTCGTCCAGGGCGCGGGCCATGGCCAGTACGCGCGCGTGGCGCCGGAGGAATACGCGCGCCGGCTGCTCCAGCACTTCGGCGCGGCGCTCCAGGCCCTGCCTCAAGCCTCCTCGGGCGGCGTCACCCAGTGAGGCGCCGCGTCCAGCGCGGGCCGCTCCTCCAGCAGTTCGTGCGGGCGGAAGGCGCCCTTGTAGCGCAGGGACGCGCAGGCCAGCACGCGGTAGCCCAGGTAGACGTGGGGGATGCCCCGCGCCTTCGCCAGCTCCACCTGGTGCAGCACGTTGGCCGTGCCCAGCGACAGGTGCGCGTAGGCGGGGTCGTAGAAGAAATACACGGCGCTCCAGGCGCGCGGCGTCTCGTCGCAGATGCCCACGCCCACCAGCCTGGACCCGCCCTCCGCGCCGTCGTCGTACCACGCCACCTCGCGCGCGGACGGGTGCGGATAGGAGAACTGGAGCGAGTACTCGCGCGCGGTGATGGGTGACGGCTCCCATTCGCGCTTGGTCTCGCGCTCCGAATGCCACTGGAGATACAGCGCCAGCCGCGCGTCATCCACACGCGGCGGCCCCACCTCCACGCGCAGGTGCGCGCACGCGGCACGCGCGCGGCGCTGGCTGCGGTTGGGCCGGAAGCCCTCCACGGGGATGCGCAATGACACGCAGGCATTGCAGCCCACGCAGGCCGGCCGGAAGTACACCAGGCCGAAGCGGCGCCAGCCTCGCACCAGCAGGTGCTCGTACTCCTCCGGCGTGACGTCCTCCAGCACGAGGTTTTCGAGCGAGGCCTCCCGCTCCGGCAGGTAGCTGCAGGCCCGGGGCTTCTCGACTTCGTGTGCCAGGAGGAACGCCATGTGTGGCCTGTTCCTGTCGCGACCGTCGTCCGGCGTCAAGTCTGACCCGGTGCCCCGAAGCCACCACTTCCGGGCGAGCCCCCGCTTCTCAGAGGGAAAAACGTCGTCCGCGGCACGCCCGTCTGCTCAGCCGGCAGGCTGGCATGACGTCTGCACAACCAACGGCCAGCCTCGCGGAGTCGAGGCAGGAGGATGACCATGGCCCGCCACCGCACACAGCCTTCGCTGAACCGCCTGTCGCATTGGGATTTCGGTCGAGCGGACAGGCAGGTCCGTGCGGCCACTGGCAGCCATGACTGGGTGGTGGTGAGCACCACCTCCCCCTCGCGTCCGAGTGGGAACCGCCCGAATTCGGACATTCCTGTCCTACTTGCGGCGGTCCGGGCACAGGTCGAGTGCGACCCAGAAGCGGAGCATGGAGTGGATTTCGACCTGGAGTTCGCGAGCTACTGATGTGACGGGGTGGCGCGCGGGCGTGCGGCTTCTCAGGCGTGGCCGCCAACGCGTATAAGTCCGCTATGTCCGTCATTGACGTCTCGGTGGTGATGCCCACCCACAAGCGGGAGAAGGAAGTGGTGGAGGCCATCCGCTCGGTCCTCCGCCAGGAAGGGGTGAACGTCGAGGTCCTCGTCCTGGACGATACGCCCGAGGGCACGGCGCGCGAGGCGGTGGAAGGGCTGAAGGACGAGCGGGTCCGCTACCTGGTGAACGACCCACCGTCGAAGGGCCGCCCGGCCGTGGTGCGCAACCACGGCGCCACGCTGGCCCGCGGGCGCTACCTGCACTTCCTGGATGACGACGACATGCTCGCCGAGGGCGCGCTGCACGCCATGGTGAGCGCGCTGGACGCGCGGCCGGACGCGGGCGTGGCGGTGGGCTGGGTGGTGCCCTTCGGCGACGACGCGGACTGGCTCAAGGACAAGAGCGAGTACTTCGAGTGGGCCGCCCAGGTGGGCGCCAGCACGCCCAACAGCGCGTGGACGGTGGCCCACATCCTCTTCCGAGGCACGCTGTATGTGAACTCCGCGTGCATGGTGCGCCGCGAGCACTTCGCCCCGCTGGGCGGCTTCGACGCCACCATCCCCGTCTACGAGGACGTGGACTTCTACCTGCGCGGCATCCGCGCGTTCGGCCACGTCTACGTCAACCGACCCATCCTGCACTACCGCACTGGCCGGCCATCGCTGATGCACAACCTGGGCAAGGACGGCACGCTGGTGGTGCAGTCCAACGAGATGATTCACGGCAAGTACCGCAAGACGAACGGCATGCTGGAGTACCGCCTCATGCAAGCCGCCCTGCGGGTGCTGCCCTTCGAGGTGGCCCGCCGTCTGCCGCTGCGCCTGCGCAACCAGGGCCGCGCGTCATGAGCCTCAAGAGCCGGCTTCTCGGGACGGCCAGGCGCCAGGTGAAGCAGACGCTGCGCCCGGTGCTCCAGCGGGCCATGGCCCCCGCGCGCAACCACATTCCCGCCTCGCACTGGGGCCTGCGGGACGTGCCTGGCCAGGGCCTGAGCCTGGAGGGTGTCCCGCTGGCGCAACTGGTGGAGCGCTGGGGCTCGCCGCTGCACGTGGTGCACATGGCGGCGCTGCGCCGCAACGCGGAGCGCTTCCTCGCGGTGCCGCCGGGGCGCACGGGCGGCTGTGAAGTCTATTACTCGTACAAGACGAACCCGGTGCCCGGCGTGCTGTCCTTCCTGCACGGCCTGGGCGTGGGCGCGGAGGTCATCTCCGCCTATGAGATGTGGCTGGCGCTGAAGCTGGGCGTGCCCCCGGAGCGCATCGTCTACAACGGCCCGGTGAAGTCGGAGGCCTCCGTGCGCGAGGCCATCTCCCGGGGCATCCAGTTGCTGGCCGCCAACCACGCGGAGGAGATTGCCGTCTTCGCCCGGCTGGCCGCGGAGCTGGACCGCCGCCCGCGCGTCGCCGTGCGGGTGACGACGAACAGCGGCTGGTCCGCGCAGTTCGGCACGCCCATCGCGGGAGGCGCCGCGCTGAGGGCCTACCAGCAGGCGCGCGGCTCGAAGCACCTGAACGTGGTGGGCCTGCACGCGCACCGGGGAGAAACCATCCGCACGGAGGGCGACTTCACGGCCTTCGTGGAGTCGGTGCTCGATTTCACGGACACGCTGCACCAGGAGCTGGGACTGGACTTGGAGGTGCTCGATTTGGGCGGCAGCCTCAACACGCCCACCGTCGAGCACATCGCCGAGCGCGACTGGCGCCTCAACCTCACCTTCTTCCGCGACGTGCCCGCGCCCGACCCGGCGGCGTCGCTGTCCATCGACCGCTACGTGGCGCTGGCGGTGGAGATGGTGGAGACGCACTACGCGCGGCGCGGCCGTCAGCGCCCCCGCATCTTCCTGGAGCCGGGCCGCGCCATGACGGGCGACACGCAGCTCTTGCTGGGCCGCGTGCACGCGCTCAAGTCGGGGGAAGACAGGACGTGGGCGGTGCTGGACGCCGGCATCAACCATGCCGAGTGCGTGCGCAACGAGTACCACCAGCTCTTCCACGTGAACCGGCCGGACGCGCCGGCCGACAAGGTCTACACGGTGGTGGGCCCCATCTGCACGCCGGGCGACACGCTCTACCACGCGAAGCGGCTGCCCGACCTGCGCGTGGGAGACACGCTGGCCATCATGGACGCGGGCGCCTACTTCGTGCCCTTCGCCACGTCCTTCTCCTATCCCCAGCCGGCCATCATCGCGCTGGAGGACGGGAAGGAGCGGCTGCTGCGGCGCGCGGAGACGTTCGATGACCTGGTGACGTTCGACGCGCCAGACAGCCGCGCCGCGCTCACCGGTTGAGCACCATCATCCGGATGAAGGCCCGGGGGTGGCGCGCGGAGCCGTAGAGAATCTGCGCCACCTCCACCGCGGTGGGCATCAGGTCATCCGAGTCGATGAGCGGGTCCACCGCCACATCCCGGTGTGACGCCAGCCAGCTCCGCCACTGGCGGGCCTCGTCCTCCGGCAGCGCACCGGACAGCCGCTGGAGGTTGAGCAGCATCTCCAGCGCGATGCGGTTGCAGAACACCTCGCCGTTGCCGCGCCAGTCACGCGCGGCCTGCAGCTCGCGGCGCAGGGCGTCCCGGTCCCCCAGCGCGGCGTGGTAGGCCAAGAGCGGCAGCGGCAGGCCCCGGGCGATGTCGAAGCCCATCTGCCCGTAGTAGCGGGGGTTGAAGTCGATGAGGAGGAAGTCGTCCTTCGTCTGGATGAACTCCACCTCGAAGACGCCGTGGTAGCCCAGGCGCTTGCACAGACGCTGGAGCCCCGCAGCCAGCTCCTCGCGCACCGGGGCGGATTCGAAGCACACGCCCACGCCCAGCCGCCGCGGACGCTGGAGCACCTTCATGGCGCCGCGCACCTCGAACAGCTCGCCCGTCTCGTCCACGAAGCCGGAGAGGCTGTAGATGCCCTCCGCCGCCTCCGGGTGGAACTCCTGCACCATGGGGCGCGACACCGCGGGGTCGAAGCGCACCAGCATGGGCGCGTACCCGTCTCGCGAGAAGGCGCGGTACTCCTCCGCGAGCTGCTCGGGCGCCTGCACCGGCTGCCCCTTGCGGTGGGTGGAATAGAGAATCTGCGTGGTGGGCTTGATGAGGACCGGGAAGCGCGCCTCGCGGGACACCACGTTCAGGTCCGCTTCTGATTCGGGGAACCAGGTGCGCGGCAGCTTCAGGCCCACCGCCTGGCCCACCTCGAAGAGCTTGCGCTTGTTGAGCAGGCCGTAGACGGCGTCGACGCCCGGGTCGTAGAGGTGGAAGTACTCCGACAGCGCCTCGCGGTGGACGGACACCAGCCACGCCAGCTCATCGCTCGTCGGATAAAGCACGTGCCGCATCGGCTCGCGGCGGCCCAGGTCCATCAGCCACTCGATGAAGGCCTCGGCCTGGGACTCCGGAGGACACTGCACGCGGCGGCCCACGAAGCGAGACCAGCTCGCGGGCCCCAGCTTGCCGGGGTCCGCCACCGTGACGTCAATGCCATTGCGTCCGAAGCAACGCGCGGCCGCGAGCGTGCCGTAGAAGCCCGCGGAGAAGAGCAGCACGGACGGACGGCCCTCCATTCGAACCTGGGGTGCCTGCTCCAACATGACGGTGTCGTTCTCCCGCTGCGTTCCCGGCACGCCTCACGCGAAGGAGAGGAGGTGCCGTTTCAAGTCCTGGTCGCGCGAAGGATAACCGCACGCCACCCCACTTGGCTTCTCTCGGCTGCGCCCTCTCCTTCAGCCGTCAAAAACAGACGCCCCCCTTGGGCCTCCAAACAACGTAACCCTGGGACAAGAGCCACGGGTCGGTCGCCACTCCCTCCATGCGTGCGGAGAGCCCCAGCGCGGCTTCGCGAAACGCATCGGGTGGGTGCGTATGGCCCAGGGTCCGCGCCTGCTGCCAGGCGGCGCTCCATGCGGAGAAGAAGTCATGGATGGGCTCACCCGGACGTACCCGGCGGCGCAAGTCCCGGGGCAGCCAGTCCCGGAAGAGCATGGGCGCGAAGCCCAGGCTGAAGTCGGTGTGGAACAGGAGCGCTTCGCGCAGCGGCAGCTCCGCGCCCTCCCCAACGCCGCGGCGCAGCAGGTGCGCGGCCATCACCGCGCCCGTCGCGTCCGCGCTCCCCTCCACCAGCAGGCCCGACGGCAGCAGGTAGCGGGCCAGGGTGCGGTGCACCTCGGGGACACGCTCGGGGGGGCCCTGACGGAGCAGGTTCATGGCCCGCACCAGCCGGGCGGGCTCGTCGGGACGCAGGGGCAGCGCGAAGCCGCCCTCGCGGAAGGACGTGCGGGCATCCGCGTCCGCCTGCGCCGCCCGCGCGCGCTCCGCGTCCAGCTCCACACCCACCACGGCGAGCTCCGGGTTGAGCGCGCGAAAGGCCTGGGCACTCTCCAGCGTCGTCCACGGGTGCTCGCCGAACCCCACGTCGACGAAGACGGCGTGTGCCCAGGGCCCGTCACGGCGTTCGAGCAACGGGCGCTCGAAGCGGCACAGGAACGCGTCCAGCGCGCGCAGGCGCCCGCGCGACGTCCGTCCCCGTGTCTTCGTGTCCAGCGATGGCATGGTGCGCTCTTGGGTGAGTCTGACGTGGCCGTCAAGCCCACCCCGCCCCATCCCCCCCTGATTTTCGCCGGATGCGGCGGCCTCCTAGAGTGGGACTACCGTGGAAGCCTCGTCCCCCCAGGCCTGCCCCCGTTGCCAGTCACCTCGCGCCGCCGGGCCGGAGTGCCCCCGCTGCGGCATCATCTACGCCAAGGCGGAGGCTCGGGCGGCGCGGCAGCGCGAGGAAGCCCCCGCAGTGGCGCCCGAGGAACCACCGCCACTCGTTGACCCCGCATGGCTGGCGACGCCCGACCTGCGCCCGGACGTGCTGCCACCGGAGACCCCCGCCTGGGACGGCGACGCCGAGGAGGCCGCGTTCGAGCACCGCCTGCGCACCTGGGCCATCCCCGTGGCACTCGTCGTGTCCTACGTGGCGCTGAACGGCAACTTCAGCGGCTTCGCGGCCCGGCTCATCACCATGCCGTTCCATGAACTGGGCCACGCCATGACGGCCTGGTTCTGCGGCCGGTCCGCGTTCCCCACGCTGTGGAAGACGGCCATCTTCGGCCGCTCCTACGTCCTCGCGCTGCTACTCGCCGCGGCGCTGGGCGCGTGGGCGTGGTGGGGGTGGAGGCGCCGCCAGTGGCTGTGGGTGGCCTGCGGCGCGAGCCTGCTGGCACTTCAAGCCGTGGGCACGCTGCTGCTGTCGCCGCAGACGGTGGACATGCTCATCACCTTCAACGGCGATGGCGGGATGATGGTGCTGGGCACGGTGATGATGCTGACCATCTACGCCCCGGTGGGCAGCTACCTCCACAAGCAGGCCCTGCGCTGGGGCTTCCTGGGGCTCGGTGCGCTGTCGCTCGTGGACGGCCTCCTCACGTGGTGGAGGTCGAAGATGGACTTCAACGCCATCCCCTTCGGAAGGATGGAAGGAGTGGGCCTGAGCGACGCCAGCAAGCTGGTGGGGATGCCCCACAACTGGGGCGAGCACCAGCTCATCGGCAGGTACCTGACGGTGGCCACCGCGTGCTTCGCG
Source organism: Myxococcus sp. AB036A (assembly GCF_006547355.1). Taxonomy (NCBI): domain Bacteria; kingdom Pseudomonadati; phylum Myxococcota; class Myxococcia; order Myxococcales; family Myxococcaceae; genus Myxococcus; species Myxococcus sp. AB036A. The sequence continues at coordinate 36,736 of NZ_VHLC01000091.1, forward strand.
GTGGTCGCCGGGGTGTACGTGGTGCAGTTCGTGCGAGGCCGGGCCCGGCTCGCCGCGCGCTGAGTCCCCGCGCGGCGGACGCGTCACGCCGCGTCGCCGAAGGGCCACACGAAGCCAGGGTGGCGCACCACCTCCGGTGTCCTCGCGCCCTTCCAGCGCAGCGACTCTCCCGGCCGCAGCACCAGGGGCCTGGGAACGTCCTTCATCTTCCGCCGGACCTCGGCGAGCCGCTCCGGATAGGGGTCCGCGTCCGGGTTCTCATCCAGGTGACTGGCGCCGCTCACGGGCTCTCCGGGGTAGCCCGCGTAGCGAGGCCCCATGCCCTCGCGCCAGTACCAGGGCGCCCCGCCATCCGCGCAGGGCACCACGTAGCGCGCGCCCAGCAAGGCGCCATAGCGCAGCGCCTCCTCTGGCCCGGCCATGAGCCGCTGTGGCGCCTTCAGCATGGCGCGGGGGACGTTGACCAGGAACGCCTCCAGCGTGGTGAAGCCAAAGAAGATGGGCGCCAGCCGGAAGCCGCGGACGCCGCAGAAGAGCACGTCCACTGGCGCCTCGCGGCGCACGCGCCGGCACACCGCCGCCATGTCTCCGCGCACGTCGTGCCCCGAGTCCGCGAAGAACGCCGCGGAGAATCCGGGCGCCCGCACCAGCCACGCGTTCCCCTCATTGAAGAGGTCCGGGTACGGGCCTTCTCCATCCGTGGGCTGCTCGCCGTAGAACGGCAGCGCGCGCACGGTGACGTCGCCCACCTGCCGGGACTCGCCCCAGCGCAAGGGCTCCACGCGCGTGAAGCCCAGCTGCGCCAGCCGCAGGGCACAGTCCGTGGAGAAGAGACTCTCACGCGCCACCGCCGGCACGAAGATGCGCGTGTCGCGGGGCAACTGGAGCAATGAGCCCAGGTGGAAGTGGTCCCCATGTGAATGGGTGATGACCACCGCGTCCACGCGTCCCACGTCGCGGGGCTGCATCGGCGGATAGCCCGGCGCGTCCACCTCGCCCTCGGGCCGGAAGTACGGGTCCACCAGCACGCGTCCCTCGCGGCCCGCGACCAGCACCGTGTTGTGCCCCACGAAGAGCGCGCCGGGCGAGGGCACGTCCACGGGCGCTTCATGGCGCACGAGCCAGCCCGCCTGCCCCAGGTCCGCCACCAACTCCGCCAGCACGGGCAGCGCCGCGAAGGCCCGAAGCTCCGCGCGCGTGGCGCCGCGCGCGAGCGCCGCGAAGAAGTCCGCCACGGCGGGCCACTCGGACGCACGCACGGGTACATCCAGGCCCAGTTCCTCCTGGCGAAGGTGCAGCACGCGCGGCCGGTGTCGCGTGGCCACCGGGAACAACACGTCGGGACGCAACACGCGTCGGCCCATGCGCCGCTGCTTGCCCACGCACAGCGCGGCATAGCGCGGGGTGTCTTCCAGCCAACGCACCAGCGCCTCCGCATCGTGCAGCGCGCCCTCGCGCCCCAGCGTGGCGACGTGCCGCTTCAGTGGGAGAAAGGCCCGGCGGACAGGACGCGCGGTGGGGCCCTGAATGCTACAGCCCAGGTCCGCGTGGTGGTCGTCCTCCGTCCGGGCCGAGGCAAGCACAGCCAGACTGACGCCCCGGTTCAGGGTGAATTGCATGACGGCGGATGTTGCCACGCGTCACGCGCGGTGCGGCGTTTCTCCAACGTTCGGGCGAGCGGGCGGCCCGTCCCCCTCACCCGACGGCCCAGGTTGTGACCTGTCTCTAATACACATCTCCGAGCCCACGAGACGCTCA
>NZ_VHLC01000092.1:0-38410 GCF_006547355.1 Myxococcus sp. AB036A
CCCTCAGTCCGTTCGGAAGTCGTCGTCCGCGGCAAGAGCTCGTGAGGCTGGCAACCGAGCTGCTCCTGGAAACTTTCCAAGGGTCACAAGCGCCCGATAGGATGTTCCGGTTTTCACAGCACTTTTTCCGGGACAAAGGGCTTCATGGAGCGTCGGGTCCTCATCGTCGAAAGCGAGCATGATTTTGCGCTCAGCATGGCCACCGTGCTCAAGGGTGCGGGTTACCAGACAGCCTTGGCTGAGACGGCGGCTGACGCGCAGCGTGAGCTGGAGAAGCGCCGACCAGACTTGGTCGTCCTCCGCGCGGAGCTGAAGGATCAGTCCGGCTTCGTCCTCTGCGGCAACATCAAGAAGGGCAAGTGGGGTCAGAACCTCAAGGTCCTGCTGCTCTCCTCCGAGAGCGGCGTGGATGGCCTGGCGCAGCATCGTCAGACGCCGCAAGCCGCGGACGGTTACCTCGCCATCCCATTCGAGATGGGCGAGCTGGCCGCCCTGAGCCACGGCATCGTGCCGCCGGGCACGGATGACACCGGCGCGTCGCTGGATGCCGCGCTGAATGGGACGCGCGAAGCACCGCCGCCCATGCCTCCGTCGCTCAAGGCCGCCGCGGGGGGCCCGCCGAAGCTGCCCAAACGCGAGCGCCGCAGCGCGATGACGGAAGAGGACCGCGCGTTCCTCGACCGCACGTTCCAGTCCATCGCGGACCGCAAGGCGGAGCTGCTCGCCGAGTCCCGCCAGCTCAAGCGTCCGCCACCGCGGCGCGAGCTGATGGGCACGCCCGAGGGCAAGATCCAGATCCTCCGCGACGAGCTGAAGACGCGCGAGGCCCAGCTCGCCCGCCTCTCCGAAATCTGGAACGTGCGCGAGCGCGAGCTGCTCTCCGGCGAGGACCGCATCCACGAGAAGGACGTGGAGCTGCAGGGCTTGAAGATGCAGGTGGACGACCTGCTGCGCCGCTTCAACGAGGCCCAGCAGGCCACCATCCAGAAGGAGCGCGAGCACGGCGCCACCGTCGATGACCTGCTCCTCCAGAAGTTCTCCGCCGAGAAGGACCTCATCGAGGTCGTCGCCTCCAAGGAGAAGGACATCAACCTCCTGCGCCGGGAAGTCTCCCGCGCCGAGGAGGAGCTGAGCCGCCGCGCCGGCGAGCTGGAGCACGGCCGCAACGAGTACGACAAGCTGGAGAAGCACCTCGGCGTCGTCACGCTCGAGTTCGAGGTCAAGGAGCAGAAGCTCCAGGACACCATCCTCGCGAATGAAGGCGAAATCGCGCGGCTGACGAAGCGCGGTGACGACTTCGAGTCCGAGCTGAACCGCACCATCAGCGAGCGTGACCAGCGCTTCGCCGAGCTGGACGGTGAAATCCAGGCCCTCCAGGAGCGGCTGCAGCAGACCGAGCAGGAGCGCGACACCACCGTGCGCGGCCTGGAAGCCCGCGCTGCCCGTGCCGAGGAGCACGGCACCCAGGCTGACGCGGAAATCCACCGGCTCAACGCCGAGCGCGATGCGCTGGAGGCGAAGCTCAGCCAGCAGGTCGCGGACCTGGAGGCGGACCTCGCGCGAACCACGGGCGAGCGCGACCAGCTCCGGCTGGACAAGGACGCCCAGGAGGCCGAGCTCACCCAGCGCATCGAGGAGCGTGACGCGAAGCTCGGCACGCTCGAGCGCGAGCTGTCGGAGACCATCGCTCGGAACGAGCACACCGAGGCGGAGCTCAACGCCAACATCCAGCAGCAGCTGGAGCGCATCGGCGAGCTCGAGGGCGAAGTCGAGGCTGTCAAGACGCACCTGGAGGACCGCGAGAATGAGCTGACTGCGGAGCTCCAGGCGCTGGGACAGGCCAAGGACGAGCTGGAGACGGACCTCAACGACCGGCTCCAGGCCCTCTCCCAGGCGAAGGACGCGCTGGAGGCGGACCTCTCCCGTCAGTTGGAGGAGCTGCGCTCCGCCAAGGCCGAGCTCGAAGCGGACCTCACCGGCCAGATTCAAGCGCTCACCTCGCAGCTCGAGGAGACGCAGCGGCAGCTCGATGACTCGCAGCGGACCGGCGAACAGCTCTCCGCGCGCGTGGCCCAACTGGAGGACACGGTCTCCCAGCGGGAGTCCACCATCGAATCCCTGCAAGGGGACGTGGCCGCGCGCGACCAGCGCATCTCCGAGCTGAGCGGAGACCTGGAGGCCACCAGCCAGACGCTGGCCCAGACGCAGCAGACGCTGGCGCAGACGGAGCAGCAGCTCGCCGACACGCAGAACACGCTCGCCAGCACTGAAGGCACGCTGGCGGAGACGCGCGGCGAGCTGGACGCCACCAGCCAGACGCTGGCCCAGACGCAGCAGGCCCTTTCCGACACGGAAGGCGCGCTGGCGCAGACGCGCGGCGAGCTGGACGCCACCAGCCAGACGCTGGCCCAGACGCAGCAGACCCTCTCCAACACGGAAGGCGCGCTCGCGGAGACGCGCGGCGAGCTGGATGCCACCAGCCAGACGCTCCAGCAGACACAGCAGACGCTGGCGCAGACGGAAGGCGCGCTGGCGGAGACGCGCGGCGAGCTGGACGCCACCAGCCAGACGCTCCAGCAGACACAGCAGACGCTGGCGCAGACGGAGCAGCAGCTCGCCGACACGCAGAACACGCTCGCCAGCACCGAAGGCACGCTGGCGGAGACGCGTGGCGAGCTGGAGGCCACCTCCCAGACGCTCCAGCAGACGCATGCGGCGCTGGAGGACACGCGCGGCGCGCTCCAGGAGACCAGCGACACGCTGGCGCACACCACCCGCGAGCGCGACCAGCGCATCGCGGAGCTGGCGGACCTGGGCGCCGCGAAGGACGCGCTGGAGCAGGACCTCACCGGGCAGATTGGCCAGCTCCGCAGCGAGCTGTCCGAGACGCAGGGCAACTATGAGGCCGAGCGGGCCGCGCACGAGAAGCTGGCCGCGGAGACGAGCGCGCACATCGGTGACCTCACCAGTGAGCGCGACGGACTCCGCTCCGAGTTGGAAGCCACCAGCCAGACGCTGGAGCAGACCCACGGCCAGCTCGCCGCCACCCGCGACGCGCTGGCGCGCGAGCAGCACTCGCACCAGGAGAGCCGGAAGGCCGCCGCGAGCGCCCAGACCGCGCTGGAAGGCCAGCTGGCCGAGGCGCGTGCCCATGGCGAGGACCTGGGCGAGCACCTCACCCTCACCAAGCACGAGCTGGGCACCCGCGTCGCCGAGCTGACGCAGCTCACCGCCACGCTGGCGCAGACGGAGAACACCCGGGCCCACCTCGAGGAGCGGCTGCACACGCTCACCGAGGAGTCGCAGCGCCGCGAGGAGCTCCTCCAGAACGACCTGACGCAGAAGGGCACCGAGCTGTCGGACACGCTCCGCAAGCTCACCCACGTGACGCAGGAGAAGATGCGTCAGGCGGAGGTGCTCAACCGCGAGGTCGCCACCCGCACCGAGCAGCTCAAGGCCCTGGAGGCCAAGCTCCAGACGCAGGCCACCGAGGCCCGCCGTCAGGCCGAGGGCCTGGGGCAGCAGATTGCCGGTCTCAACGAGCAGCTCGAACAGGGCCGCAAGGCGCTGGCGGGCCGCGAGGACCAGCTGCGCGCCGCGGGCGCCGCCCAGCAGAAACTCACCGCCGAGCGGGACGGCCTCGCAGGCCAGCTCCAGCAGGCCGAGGCCCGGCTCCAGCAGCAGGCCCAGCAGGCGAACCAGGAACGTGCCGACGCCAAGCGCGCGGCGGACGAACTGGCCGCGAAGCTGGCCAAGGCCGAGCAGCGCATCGCCCAGTTCGCGCAGGACGCCCAGACGCAGGCCAGCGAGGCCGACGCCAGGGCCAAGGACCTGCAGGGCCAGCTGAGCGCGCGCGCGAAGAAGATTCAGGACCTGGAGCTGGCGGTGGAGAACGCGCAGGGCGCCAAGTCCCGCGCGGAGAAGGAGCTCAACGCCAAGGTGGCCGCCGCCGAGAGCAAGGCCCACGAGGCCTCCACCCGCCTGGCCGCCGCGCAGAAGGAGCGCAAGGACCTGGAGGCGCGGCACGCCAAGGAGCAGGAAGACCTCGCCGCCAAGCAGAAGGCGGAGCTGGAGCGTCGCGACGCCATCAAGGCGCAGGAGGTCGCCCGCCTGCAGCAGTCCGTGCAGGAGAAGAGCAAGGCCCTCAAGGTCGCCGAGCTGGAGCTGGCCCGGTACAAGAGCAAGTCCGCCACCCCGGCCACCCCGGCCAAGGCCGCCGCCAAGCCCGCGGCGGCCGAGGACGACGAGCTGGCCGTGAGGACGCAGCTCAACCAGGTCATCGCGCCCGCCGCCGCGGCCCAGGCCCCGGCGAAGAAGCCGGCCGCCAAGCCTGCGGCCCAGGCTGCCGCGAAGAAGGCCCCTGCTCCGGCTCCCGCCCCGCCGGCGGCGCTGAGTGACGAGTCCGAGCCCACCGACCGGACCCTGGTCATCCAGTTGCCCACGGCCAAGGAAGACGACGACTGGACGGCCCTGGTGGACGAGCTGGACAAGTAACGGCGCCGGGATTCCGGCACCCCGCCGGAATCCCGACGGCCTCGGCCTCGGAACCCCGAGTCCACAATGAGACGGCCCTGACATCCATGCCCTAGCCGGGCAGGTGTGTCAGGGCCGTCTCAGTTTCAAGCCAGGAAGCGTCGAGCGGTTCCATCCGCGCTCAGAGCGCGGCGCGTGCCTCGCGGACCAGCTCCTTGAAGTGGAGCGTGGAGACGACGTCCCGGAGCGACACCACGCGGCCCCCCGTCTGGGCCTCCTCCTGGGCACGGCGCCAACTGCTGCGGAGTGTACGCAAGGCGACATAGGCCAGCAGCAGCGGGAAGCCGCCCGGAAGCAGGACCACTGCCACCATCATCACCATCCGCAACCACGCCCACACCATGACCGCTCACCTCCCTGAATACCGATTGGAAACTCTGAGATGCACGAGGTGTGCCCACGTTGCGCAGAAAATTTCCCTCCAGAGTTACGCGGGTTTGCCAGGCAGCGAGGCGAACGGGCCACGATGACGACGCCGGAACCCTGGCATTTTTGCCGCAGTCCCCAGGAGGGCGTCGGTTAAGTTCACCGGGTGAGCACCCCTTCGACGGTTGAGAGCCACGCCTTCACCAGCGTGGAGGACGCGGAGAATCGCCTGGAGCAGGTGGGCTATCTATCCTCGCCGGAGATCGCCACGGCGGCCTTCCTGGCGGACCGGATGAACAAGCCCATCCTGGTGGAAGGCCCCGCCGGCGTCGGCAAGACAGAGCTGGCCAAGGCACTGGCCCAGGCGCTGGGCCGCGAGTTCATCCGGCTCCAGTGCTACGAGGGCCTGGACGAGGCGAAGGCCCTCTACGAGTGGGAGTACGCCAAGCAGCTGCTCTACACCCAGCTCCTCAAGGACAAGATTGGGGACATGGTGCAGGGCACCACCACGCTGGCGCAGGCGGCGGACCGGCTGGCCTCCAGCGACGCGGTGTTCTTCTCTGAACGCTTCCTGCTGCCCCGCCCGGTGCTGAAGGCCCAGCTCTCCGAGCGCCCCGCCCTGCTGCTGGTGGACGAAATCGACAAGGCGGACCCGGAGTTCGAGGCCTTCCTGCTGGAGGTGCTCTCCGACAACGCCGTCACCATCCCCGAGCTGGGCACCTTCCGGGCGAAGCACATCCCCCGCGTGCTGCTCACCTCCAACGCCGCGCGAGAGCTGTCCGACGCGCTCAAGCGCCGCTGCCTCCACCTGCACATCGACTTCCCGGACCGCGAGCGCGAGCTGCGCATCGTCCGCTCGCGACTGCCCCAGGTGCCCCAGGTGCTGGCGGAGCAGGTGGTGGAAGCGGTGGCCGCCATCCGCTCGCTCGACCTGAAGAAGGCGCCCTCCATCAGCGAGACGCTCGACTGGGCCCAGAGCCTGGCGCTGCTGAACGCGGAGCAGCTCACCGCCGACGTGGTGGCCTCCACGCTGAACCTCGTCCTCAAGTACGAAGGCGACATCGAGAAGGCGAAGGCCAACCTCTCGCAGATCGCCCAGGCCTGACGGGCCCTCGAAGCGCGTGCTGCTGAAGGAACGCTTCCAGATCACCCGGCCGCTCGAGGAGATGGAGCTCCGCCTCGTGCGCGCATCGCTGGCGAACGCGGCTCTGGTCGACCCGCGCGAGGAAGCCATCCTCCGCACCGCCCTGTCGCTGGCGCGCCTCTACAAGGTGCGGCACGGCGAACGCGACGTGGGCGTGGGCGCGCTGCTCACCCCATTTCGCGAGGAGGTGGAGCGCCGCCTGGGCCCCATCCTCAAAGCCCCCTTCCCGCCCACGCGGGACCGGCTGATGCCGCACGTGAAGGACCTGCGCCAGCACGCCGCCAAGGCGCGCGACATGGTGGCGCAGCGGCTGCGCGGGCGCGTTCCCCCCGAGGCACTGGACCGGGAAATCCGGCACAAGGAACTGGTGCTGGTCACCGGTGGCGGCGGCGGCACGGCCTACGTCTACCTGGGAGCGATGAGCCTCCTGGACGAATACGGCCTGGAGCCGCGCCTGCTCGCCGGGACGTCCATGGGCGCCATCCTGGCCATCATGCGCTCGCGCCTGACGCGCTTCGACGCCACGGACATGATCAACATCGTCCGCGGGCTTTCCTTCCGGAAGCTCTTCCGCTTCATCTCCACGGAGAGCCGCTATGGCCTGCCCGCCGCGCTGCGGCTGTTTCTGCGCGCGGGGCTGGGCCGCTTCTTCAGCGCGGGACCGGAGAACAGTGGCATGCGGCTCAAGGACTTGCCGGTGCCGACGCTCATCGCCGTGGGCGGCATCCGCCGCGGCATGCTTCCCCGGCCGCTGGAGTATTACGAGCGCCTGCTGGGCACCAGTCCGCTGGGTCTGCTCAACCCCGCGGGCGTGGCACGCCGCATCCAAGCCGCCATGGGTGCCATGGCCGAACTCTTCACCCGCCCCGAAATCACCGCCCGCCTCTACCTGGGTGCGGACGACACCACCGGCGACTTCGACGCGCTCGACGCCGCGGGCTTCTCCTCCGCGCTGCCCGGCGTCATCCACTACGACGTGCTGCGCGAGGACCCCGGCATGCACACGTTGGTGGAAGGACTCATGGGCCAGCACGGCGTCGCGAGGCTCATCGACGGAGGACTGGTGGACAACCTGCCAGCGAAGGCGGCGTGGAAGGCAGTGGCCCGAGGCCGCATCGGCACGCGCAACGCGTTCATCCTCGCGCTCGACGGCTTCGCCCCGAAGCTGACCACGCCCTTCTGGCTGCCCCTCCAGCGGCTCGCCGCGATGACGGTGGCGCCGAACCTTCCCTATACGCACCACGTCAAACGCTTTCCGCGAACACTGTCACCGCTAGACGTCGTACCGTCGGTGGAACTGGCCTCGAAGGCGTTACAATTCGGCAGGGCGGCACTCGCGGAGGACCTCCCGTTCCTCCGTCGGATGCTCGCCCCCCTGCCACCAGTGCTGTGACTGTTTCGGGACGAGAAACACGCTTTGACCTCATAGGTTTCACTGGCTAGAAGGCCCTGGCTGTCCCCCATCAACATCCAGGCGAAGGAACAACGAATGAGCTCGACCTCGAGTAGTGGAGTGCGCGCCGAGCAAATCTGGCTCGACGGCCGACTGATGAAATGGGACGAGGGCCACGTGCATCTGATGACGCACGCGCTTCACTATGGCCTGGGTGTCTTCGAGGGCATCCGCGCATACAAGACGCACGACGGACGGCTGGCCGTCTTCCGGCTGCGTGAGCACGTCCGCCGGCTGCTCGACTCGGCGCACATCATCATGCTGAAGATTCCGTACACCGAGGACGAGCTCTTCGACGCGTGCGTGAATCTGCTCCGCGCGCAGAAGGACCTGTTCGCCAACGGCGCGTACCTGCGGCCGGTGGCCTTCATGGGCGACGGCGCCATGGGCCTGGGCGCGGTGAACCCCACCCGCACGGCCGTGACGGCCTGGGACTGGGGCGCGTACCTGGGCGACAAGGGCATCAAGGAAGGCATCCGCGCCAAGGTCAGCTCGTACACGCGCATGCACGTCAACGTGAACATGGTGCGCGGGAAGATTACCGGCCAGTACGTCAACTCCATCCTCGCCAAGCGCGAGGCGGTGCTGGCGGGCTACGACGAGGCCATCCTCCTGGACATCAGCGGCTTCGTGGCCGAGGCCTCCGGAGAGAACATCTTCCAGGTGAACAAGAAGGGCATCATCAAGACGCCCCCGCTGTCCGGCCCCATCCTGGACGGCATCACCCGCGACACGGTGCTGCACATCCTGCGCGACAGCGGCCGCACGGTGGAGGAGGTCACCTTCACCCGCGACGCGCTCTACATCACCAACGAGATCTTCCTCTGCGGCACGGCGGCGGAGATCACCCCCGTGCGCGAGGTGGACAACCGCCAGGTGGGCGACGGCAAGCCCGGCCCCATCACCCGGTACGTGCAGGACATGTACTTCCGCATCGTGCGCGGCCAGGAGCCGAAGTACGCGGAGTGGCTCACGTACATCTGAGCCCCCCGCTTCGCCCCCCTCTTCGGCATGGGAGGGGGGCGGGCAGTCAGGGAAGAGGCCACGTCCCGCGCCCGACCGCCCATCGAATGGGCTAGAACGGGGCTTGATGGCTCCTCCCGCTGGCTACGACTACGACGACAATCCGTTCAAGCTCGAGAACCCATCCATCCTCGACATCGCTCCACCGGAGCCGAAGTCGGTGGAGGACACGGGGCTCAAGATGGGCATCCTGTCCGACATCGCCCTGAAGTACCTCTATTACGCGGGCACGGGCACGGGCATGGGCATCGCGGACGAGATGCGGCTGCCGTGGCCAGGCGTCATCGAGCACGTGGTGGACTTCCTCGCCACGGAGAAGCTGGTGGACCTGCGCGGCGGCAAGGGCTTTGGCCGCGCGTCCGTGGAGTTCATCCTGTCGGAGAAGGGCCGCGAGTACGCGCGAGACGCCCTCACCCGCACCACCTACGTGGGCCCCGCGCCGGTCCCCATTGAGCAGTACAACGCGCTCATCACCAGCCAGACGGAGGAGACGCCCGTCGTCAGCCAGGAGGAGCTGGTGATGGCGCTCAGCCACCTCACCGTCCCCGCGGAGCTGATGGACAAGCTGGGCCCGGCGGTGAACTCCGGCCGCTCGCTGTTCCTCTACGGCTCGCCCGGCAACGGCAAGACGAGCCTGGCCGAGGCCGTCTCCAACATGTTCGGCGGCGAGGTCTTCGTCCCCCACTGCCTGGAGATTGGGAACCAAATCATCCAGGTCCACGACCGGCTCATCCACACGCCGGTGTCGCTGGAGGTCGGCCGGGACGCCTCCGGCCGCCGGCAGACCTTCGAAATGGACAACCGGTGGCTCCTGTGCCGCCGGCCCTCCGTCGTCGTGGGCGGCGAGCTGACGCTGGCGATGCTGGACCTCATCTATTCGGAGAGCACCCGCTTCTACGAGGCCCCGTTCCAGGTGAAGGCCAACGGCGGCATGCTCCTCATCGACGACTTCGGCCGCCAGAAGGTCCACCCCACGGACCTGCTCAACCGGTGGATTGTCCCCCTGGAGAAGCGGGTGGACTTCCTCACCCTTCACACGGGCAAGAAGTTCGAAATCCCCTTCGACCAGCTCCTCGTCTTCTCCACCAACCTGGACCCCAAGGAACTGGTGGACGAGGCCTTCCTGCGCCGCATCAAGTACAAGATTGAGGTCGGGAACCCCGACGAAGAGGCTTACCGGGAAATCTTCAGTCGCGTCTGCGAGGCAGCGGGAATCCCGTACGTGGACCAGGCCGTCACGTACCTCATCGAGCACTACTACAAGCCGCGGAGCATGGAGCTTCGCTCGTGCCACCCTCGGGACCTGGTGAGCCTCATCCGGGACGCGGCACGCTACCGGCAGATACCTCCCGCGCTCTCAAAGGACCTGCTCGACCAGGCGTGCGAGGTGTTCCTCGTCAATCTGTGATGATTTCGTTGTTACAACCGCGCGGAATTTCTAGAATCCACGCGCCGTTGTACCGCTCGGCCGCATGCTTCGAGTACCGCCCGCGGCGGACCCGCAGCGAGAAGGAGCCGCAGTCCGTGAAGGAACGCTACCAGGACATCGACGAGAAGAACGAAACGCTGCGTGGGTACCTCGACATCTACAAGGACAAGCCGGACGCGCGCGAGTTCTTGGACAAGATGGAGATGTCGTGGATCTACCACGACGCCGCGCTAGAGGGAGTCGTCTACACCCATCAGGAACTGATGGCCGCGCTGTTCCCTCATCGAACCAGCGCGGAAGCCTCCATGATTCCGGTGGTCCTCGAAATCCGGAACCACAAGGCCGTCTGTGACTTCATCCGAGAGGAGGCAGCGGGCGCCAAGAAGCAGGCGCAAATCACGCTGACCACCATCAAGCGGATGCACGACCTCTTCCTGGGCAACACGCCGGAGGCCCAGACGGAGCGCGCGCGCATGGAGCGCCGCGAGCGCACGGAGAAGGAGCTGGCCAAGGAACGCGACAGGTCCGGGCTGCGCAAGGACATGCCGCTGCACCGCACGTACTTCCACGACATCTCCCAGCCGGCGAAGATCCAGCCGGAGCTGGAGAAGCTCGTGGACTACACGGCCAGCGCCGAGTTCCGCGAGTTCCACCCCATCAAGCAGGCGGCCACGGTCCAGCACAAGTTCGTGCAGATCTTCCCCTTCACCGAGCACAGCGGGAAGGTGGGGCGCATGTGCAGCAACCTCATCCTGCTGCGCAACGGCTACATGCCCGCTGTCATCCACTCCATCGACCGGCAGCGCTACTACGAGTCCTTCCGGGGACCCGCGGCGGGCTTCCGGACGGTGCTGATGGACGCGATGGAGAACTCGCTCGACAACGGCATGAAGTACTTCCGGGACCTGGGGCGCAAGTACAAGGCCCTGAACAGCTAGTCCACGTCCCGCGGCGGCCCGGCGAGGGAGCGCGCAGGCTCACGCTCCTCTCGCGCGTCGTGAAGGATGCGGGGTCCGTCGACACCATTGGTGTGTTGGCAACAGACCCCGGATCCTCGAATCCCCGGACGGGAGGAAGTAAGAAGAATACCCATGCCCGTGACACAGTCCCTCAACAGCCGCCGCGGAACCGGAAGCTCGGGAGGCGAGCTGACGGAGCCCCCGCCACCGCGGCTGGCCCATATGCCAGCCCGTGACAAGCTGGAGCGGCTCCTGCGAGTGGCCCAGGGCCACCACAAGGCGCTCATCCTCACCCACGACAATCCGGACCCGGACGCGCTGGCGGCGGCGGTGGCCCTGGCGCACCTGCTCGAGCGCAAGGCGGGCCTGAAGGCCCACATCGGCTACGGCGGCATCATCGGCCGGGCGGAGAACATCGCCTTCGTGAAGGTGCTGCGCCTGCCCGTCTCGCACGTGTCGACCATCGACTTCGACGAGTACGACCTCTTCGGGCTGGTGGACACGCAGCCCAAGGTGGGCAACCACTCCCTGCCCGCGCGGCTGCAAGCGCACCTGGTGGTGGACCACCACCCGCTGCGCCAGGAGAGCCTGGAGGCCCCTTTCGCAGACGTGGGCGGCGACTTCGGAGCCACGTCCACCATGCTGGTGGAGTACCTGCGCGCGGCCCGGTTGGAGCCCTCCGCGGAGGTGGCCACCGGCCTGTTCTACGGCATCAAGGCGGACACGCGCGACCTGGGCCGGGAGACGACGCCCACGGACGTGGACAGCTACCTGTGGCTGTTCCCGCGCATGGACAAGATGCTGCTGGCGCAGATTGAGCATCCCGAGCTGCCCGCGCGCTACTTCCAGCTCTACCACACGGCCTACGAGCGGGCGAAGGTGTACGGGACGGCCATCATCACCGACCTGGAGGAGGTCTACTCCCCGGACATGGTGGCGGAGGTGGCCGAGCGGCTGATGTTCCTCGAAGGCATGAAGTGGTCGCTGGCCTTCGGGACGTACCGCAACCAGCTCTTCCTCAGCTTGCGCGTCAAGGACCGGCGGATGAACGCGGGGCGCCTCATCCGCGAAATCTGCGAGGACTACGGCGGCTCGTCCGGCGGCCACGGCAGCATGGCCGGAGCGCGGCTGCCGCTGTCCGGGAAGCTGGCGCAGCGCAAGGCGCTCAAGCGCGAGCTGGTGGCCAAGTTCCTGGAGGCGTTCGGCGTCGCCGACCAGCGGCCGGTGTCGCTGCTGTACGCGCAGGACTCGTGACGTACTGGGACTACAACGCGGCCGCGCCGGTGCGAGCGGAGGTGGCGGCGCTGCTGTCGCGCGCCTTCGCGTCGAGCGGTTATGGCAATGCGTCCAGCGTGCACCAGGAGGGCCGCGCGGCCCGGGCCCGGTTGGACGCGGCGCGGGCGCAGGTGGCCCGCGTGCTCGGCTGTGAGCCGAAGGAAGTCAGCTTCACCGGCTCCGGCAGTGAGGCGGACGCGCTGGCGCTCGTGGGCGCCTGGCACATGCGGCCCCAGCCCGACCGGCGACGGGTGGTGACTTCCGCGGTGGAGCACCCCGCCCTGCTGGGCGCGGTGGCGCAGTTGGAGCGGGAAGGCGCCCACGTCGTGCGGGTGGCGCCCGGTCCGGACGGGCGCGTGCGCGAAGCCGACATGCTGGAGGCCCTGACGCCGGACGCGGCCTTGTGCTCGTTGATGTGGGCCAACAACGAGACGGGCGTGCTCCAGCCCGCGCGGGAGGTGGCGCTCGCGTGCCGGCAGCGCGGCGTGCTGTTCCACACGGACGCGGTGCAGGCCGCGGGCAAGGTGCCCCTGTCCCTGCGCGAGGTGGACGCGGACCTCCTGTCCCTGTCCGCGCACAAGTTCGGCGGCCCTCCGGGCGTGGGCGTGCTGATGGTCCGCAAGAGCGTGGACGTCCGCGCGCTCACGCCGGGCCACCAGGAAGGCGGCCGTCGCGGAGGGACGCAGAACGTGCCCTACGCGGAGGCGCTGGCGCTGGCGCTCACGTTGGCCGATGCGGAGCTGTGTGAGACAACGGCGCGGCTGACCACGCTCCGCGATGCATTCGAACGGGAAGTGACGGCGCGACTGCCCGGCGTGCACATCAACGGCGGCGCGGCCCCACGCGTGCCCAACACCAGCAACCTGCGCTTCGACGGCGTGGAGGGTGAGTCGCTGCTCATCGCCCTGGATCTGGAGGGCATCTGCGTGTCCTCCGGCGCCGCCTGCGCGTCCGGCACGTTGACGCCGTCGCATGTCCTGCGGGCCATGGGCCTGTCGCCCGCGCAGGCCCGAGGCAGCCTTCGCTTCAGCATGGGCCCCGGCACGACTGAAGCGGACGTGGCGCGCGTGGTGGACGCGCTCGTGCGGCACGTGCCGCACGTCCGCGCGCTGGCCGGCTAGGACACGGAACGCCGGCTCAGGGGCAGCCGAAGGTGGAAGGTCGCCCCCTCCCCCAGCACGGACTTCACCGACAACGAGCCGCCGTGCAGCTTCGCCAGCGACGAGGCGATGTAGAGCCCCAGGCCATGCCCCTGGGCGGGCTCGCCGTCCGCCCGCTGGAAGCGCTCGAAGACGGAGGGAAGCGCCCCCGCGGAGATGCCGATGCCCCAATCCCGGACGTGGATGTCCGCCAGCCCGGGGTGCAGGGAGAGGCCCAGTTCGACCCGCCGTGCCTCGCCCCCGTACTTCACCGCGTTGGAGAGCAGGTTGTTGAGCACCTGCCGCACCCGCTCCCCGTCGAAGGGAATGAACACGGGCGCCTCCACTCCCCGCAGCACGAAGTCCACCTGCGGTTCCAGGTCACGCCACTCCTGGATGAGCTCCCGGAGGAAGACGGCGATGTCGCCCTGCCTGGGCCGCAGCTCCACCTTGCCTTCGGACAGGCGTGAAGCGTCCAGGATGGAGGAGATGAGGTGGTTCATCCGGTCCAGTTGCCGCAGTACGGCTTCCGCCGAACGGAGCTCGTCCTCCTCGCCCCGCTTCTCCACCTTGCGCTGCAGGACCTGGGCGTTGAGGCGGGCCGAGGAAAGCGGCGTCTTCAGCTCATGGGCCACCCAGTTGAGCACCTCCTCACGGGCCAGGAAGGGCCCCCTGCGCGTGTCCGTGGGGCCTTTCGGCCCGGGGAGGGTCGGCACGGCCACGGGCGGCCTCGAGCGAAGCGCACCGGTGATGGCCTCTTCAAAAGCGCTCAGGTCCACGGGCTTGGCGAGAAAGACGTCCGCCTCCTCCCTTCCCGCAGGCCGCGCGGCGCTCAGCAGCACGAAGGGAACCGATGCGAGACTCGGCTCCGCCCGCATGGCGCGCAGCAGCTCCATCCCCGTGCGGCGGGGCATCATGTGGTCGCTGACCACCAGGTCTGGCGGCTCCGTGCGCGCAAGCATGAGCGCGTCTTCGCCATTGTGGGCCCGGATGGCGCGGTAGCCGAGCGCCTCCACGACCTCGGCGAAGACCTCGAGCAGCGCTTCCTCATCCTCCGCGATGAGGACGCCGCTCATTCCGAGGCTCCGATGCTCGTCCCAATGGGCCGGGCCTGCCCCGTCAGCAGCCCCTCCGCGGAGCGCATCGTCGCCAGCACCTTCATCCCTGCGTCGGTGATCTGGAACTCGCGCAAGTCATTGTCGTACTTGCTGTCGCGCATCTTGAGCACCGACAGGATGCGGTGGATGCGCCCGCGCAGCTCCACGTAGCGCAAGAGGAGCAGGTTCTCCCCGAGGATGGAGACGGGCGCATCGCTGAAGTCGAGCTCCGTGCCAGCCACCTTGGAGACCTCCCGGGTGTACAGCGTCGTCACCCCCGCCCGGCGCAGCTTCTCCGCGAGCGCCCCCAGGAAGAGCGGCCTGCGCTCCCGCTCGGTGATGGACTGCTCGAGCGTCGTGAGGCCATCGATGACGAGCCGCTTCACGTTCCGCCGCTCCACCTCCTGGAAGATGCGGTCCATCACCAGGTCCGCCTCCAGCTCCGTCGGCGGAATGTACAGGTAGGTGATGAGCCCGCTTTTCACGAAGCGCGCCACGTCCAGTTGGATGCGCCGCGCCCGCGCGGCGAGCGACGCCGTGGAGTCATGGAACGAGACGAAGAGGGAGTGCTCGTCCCGGCGCGCCCCCTCCACCGCGAAGTGCGCGGCCAGCAGCGTCTTGCCAATGCCCATGCTGCCCGCGAGCAGCGTGGCGCTCGTGCGGGGCAGGCCGCCCTCCATCAAGACGTCCAGCTCTGGCAGCCCGAAGCTGACGCGCTCCTCGGGCGGCTCCACGTCTCCCCTCATGGGCTCCAGCGCCTCCAGGCGCGGGATGAAGGACACTCCGTCCCCGTCGATGCGCATCAGGTGCTCTCCCGACAGGTGTGGCCGGCCGCGCAGCTTCACGACCTCCACGCGGCGCATGCGGCGGGCGCCGTGCTTCACCACCGCCAGGGAGACGATGCCGTCCACCGTGGTGGCTTCGGGCAGCGTCAGCAGCTTCTCCAGGGGGTACTCGGTGGTGAAGAGGCCGACGCAATCCGCCGCGGCCAGGCCAATGCCCAGCTCATAGAGGAACTCGCGCAGGCGCGCCTCGTCCTGCCAGAGGTCCCGGATGGCGCGAAGGCCATCGATGAAGAGCAGCTTCGCGCCCCGCTTGCGCACCGTCTGGATGATGAGGTCCCGCGTCTCCTTCGCGCCCTGCTTGAGCGATGAGTAGGCGCTCATCACGAAGAGCTGTTCGTCCAGCAGCTCCTCCTTGAAGAAGCTGAAGCTGCTCAGCTCGCCCACGAGCTTGTCGTGGGGTTCGGACGTGACGGTGACCAGCACGACGGGCAGGCCTCGCGCCGCGGCGAGGAAGGCCATCTGGCTGCACAGCACCGTCTTCCCGCTGCCCGGGTCTCCAGCGACGATGATGGATTGTCGCCTGGGGATGCCTCCGCCCAGCAGCGTGTCGAAACTCGGGATGCCCGTCTCGAAGAGCGACCACGTCCGGCGATCCATTCAGGATCCATCACTTGTATTGGCGGGTGAGGGAACGCGCGCGACGCTCGACCGCCAGAAGAAGCGCGCGCAGGAACACTTTCAGCGAGCTCCGTTTTCGAGAACTAACAACCCGGATGCGCGGGGCCAAGCCTCTGCATCGGACTCCAGGGCCTGGTCACGCGCCAGATGCACGCTGTTGGACACGCGCGAGGTGAAACCCGCGCTGCATGCCCTGCGTCGCTACCAGGACTGCTCCGGAAGCGACTGCTCGCGAACGTCCTCATCGGGCTGCCCGTAACCGGGCATCCCATCTTCCCGGGCTTCGTCCGCCTTGGAGGTCCGCGGACGCTTGCGCTCCTCGGGCTCGGGTGCGGACTGCTCCGGCTTCTGCTGCTTGGGCTCGTTGGCCATCTGGATTCCTCCCCCCACGCGACACCGCGCGCGGCGGAAGGAAAGGTCGTCATCGTCCTGGAAGGTGGGCAGGAACGGTGGAGCGGACAACAGGGTGCCCGTTCCCCTACCCCGCGCGCGAGCCCGGCGTCGGCGGCGTCCCGCTGGGCGACGGCGCGGCGGGCACCTCGTCGCTGGCGCCGAAGAGACCACGCACCACGGCGGCGATGGCCAGCGGCGTGCCCACGCGTTCGTCGTAGTGGGGCGTCAGCGCCTGGGCGAACTCCTCCGCTGTCGGGAAGCGGTCCTCGGGACGCTCCGCGAAGGCCCGGGCCACCACGGCCTCCAGCGCCTCCGGGATGTCGGGCCGCAGCTCCCGCAGGGGCCGGTACTGCCGGGCGCGGATGGCGTTGAACACGGCGTCCGGCGTCGTGCCGGTGAAGGGGCGCTCCAGCGTCAGCAGCTCGTAGAGCACCACCGTGGCGGCCCACAGGTCGGCCTCCGGGTTCACCTCGCCGAGCAGCGATTCGGGGGACAGGTAGTAGGGCTTGCCCAGCACTTCGCCACCCTGGAGCTTGCCGTCCACCAGCACGCGCGACACGCCGAAGTCGCCCAGCTTGATTTCGCCCACGCGGGAGATGAAGAGGTTGGACGGCGACACGTCGCAGTGGACGATGCCCAGCCGCTCGCCCTGGGGCCCCGTGGCGGAGTGCGCGTACGCGAGCGCCTCCAGCAGCACCTTGCCCAGGTACACCGCGAAGTCGAGCGGCAGTGGAATCCCGCGCACCTTGCAGCGCCGGAGGATCTGCCCCAGGTCGCGGCCGTCCACCAGCTCCATCACGATGAAGTAGATGCCCTCCAGCGCGCCGGCATCCAGCACCGTGACGATGTTGGGGTGGTGGAGCTGCTTGGACAGCTGCGCCTCGCGGGCGAACAGCGACACGGACTCCGGGTCCCGCGTCAGCGCGGGCAACAGGCGCTTGAGCGCCACCGTCCAGCCCTCGCGCGGGCCGGACAACACCCGGGCCCGGTACACCTCCGCCATCCCGCCCTTGCCCAGCACGGAGAGGACTTCGTAGTTGCCGAAGACCCGCGTGGTCTTCTGCGGGGAAGTCGGCTGGCTCACGGCGTGGTGTTTCCAACCCCCGCCGACGGGCGGACGGGAACCCGCTTCCGGGTCCGCTGCTGTTGCATGAACGTTTCGATGTCCTTGATGTCCTCGCGCAGTGCCTGCTCCGCCACCGCTTCCGCCGCGCGGCCCGCGGGCACCCAGCCCTGCTCGAAGGCCTTGCGCAGCGACTCGCGCGAGCGGTTGCGGTTGCCTTCGCGCTGATACGCATAGGCCAGCCACAGGTGGACGTCCGCGCGCCCCAACGCCCTGCCCGCCTCCAGCGTCTTCACCGCGCGGCTCACGTCATTGAGCATCAACTGGCTGGCCCCCAGGCCCACCACCGCGGCGGCGCTGCGGGGGTCCTTCGACAGGGCCAGCTCGAAGTGGCGCTGCGCCACGCCCGCGTTGCCCGCGGCCAGTTGACGCTGCCCCTCCTCCAAGGGTGACACCTCGCCCTGCCGGCCCAGTCCCGCGGCCACCTGCGCCGCGGACGAGTTGGCGCCGTCCGCCGTGGACGAGGCGGCCACGGCCGTGGTCGCTGAAGCCGCGCGCCCCGGCGCCACCGCTTCCGCGTCCCGGGACAACGGCCGCAGGAGCAGGAGGGAGTCGTTCTTCAACACCGGCGAGCGGCAACCGTCCTTCAGCCGGAACAGGGCCGTCATCACCCCATCGTCCGGGTTGAACACGACCAGCGCGGGCTGATTCACCCGCGGCTCACAGTGGGGCCCCAACTGACAGAGCAACACCTGGCCCACCAGGACGTTGTCCTGAAACTCGCCAGAGAGCACCTCCGTATCGGGTTCGAATCCGCAGGGTCCGCCAGTCGCGACCCCCACCAGCTGGTCTCCCTGCATGCGCATGGACACCACGCCATAGGAGTCACCTTGATAGGAGCTCGACACCGTGGGCGGTCCCGCCCACGCGAGGCCGGAGGCAACGGAAAGAACCGTCGCAAGACCCTTGTTCAATAGCGAGGGCGGCATATGTGGGTGGATTCGGGCTCTTTCCATCATAGAGGTCCCGCGCCTGCCTTGTAAACGCGCGAGGATGCCTTGACCCCGCCGCCCCCCGTCCTTATCATTTCCAAAGACTCTGGCGGGAATTCCCAATAGATTCGAGGATTTGGGAGCACTGTAGCTTTGTTCAAGGGCTGTCCCCTGCGGGGCGCGTGATGCTCGGCAGAAATTCGAACCGATACGTCCATTCCGGGGTCCGTTTCGGTCTCCATGTGCAAGCCCTCCCTCCTCACGGGGGATGAGGGAAGCCTGCGGAGGCATGACTTCGGTCCCCACCTGGCTTTTGAGGGTTCAATGGACGCCGGGCACACGGCCATGCTGCGGGGGACTTTTTCTTTGGAGCGGCGTCGGTGAGCGAGACGGTGGTGGAAGAGGCGGCGGCGAGGAAGCAGACCCTGCGAGAGGAGCTCACGGCGCGCCGGAAGGCGATGACGCCGGACCTCATCGATACGCGGGGGCTCAAGGTTCAGTCTCGGTTTCTGGCGGCACCGTATTATCAGAAGGCGCGCACGGTGGCGTTGTACGCCCCCATTCGGGGAGAAGTGCCAACCCGGGATATCCTGATTGCGGCGTTGCAGGACGGCAAGATTGTCTGCTACCCGCTCTCACATGTTCACGGGCGGATTCTTTCGTTCCGTGCCATCAAGTCGGAAAGCGAGCTGGAACCGGGACGTTTGGGGGTGCGTGAGCCCACCAACTCCGCGGACCTCATCGCGGTGGACCAGATTGACCTCTTCGTGGTGCCGGGCCTGGGCTTCACCCGGGAAGGCAAGCGGCTGGGGCGCGGGGGCGGTTACTACGACGCCACCCTCCGCGCGGCCAGTCAGCGCAGTCGTCGGGTGGGCCTGGCCTTCAATGACCAGGTCGTCCCCGTGCTGCCCACGACCGGGGATGACGTCGACATGGACCTGGTCGTAACGGAGTCTGAGTCCCTGCGCGGCCTGTACCGCGACTGGGACTTCCTCGATACGTGAAAGTCCTCTTCATGGGGGACGTGGTGGGCCGCCCGGGTCTCCAGGCGGTCCGCACGCTCCTTCCGAGGGTCCGCGCGCAGCACGGCGTGGACGTGGTGGTCGCCAACGCGGAGAACAGCGACCAGGGCTCGGGCATCACTTCAGAGACGGCCCACTACCTGCTCGACAGCGGCGTCCAGCTGCTGACGAGCGGTAATCATTTCTACTCCAAGAAGGCCATCCTCCCCTGGGTGAAGGAGCATCCGGACCTGCTCCTGCGTCCGGCCAACTACCCCAAGGGCACGCCGGGCAAGGGCCACGGCCTGGTAAAGCTGCCGGACGGGCGCGCGCTGGGCGTCATCAACCTGGAGGGGCGCGTCTTCATGCGCACCGAGGCCAGCCCCTTCGAGGTGGTGGAAGGGCTGGTGGAGGAGCTGCGCCAGCAGACGCCCTGCATCCTGGTGGACATGCACTGCGAGGCGTCCAGTGAGAAGAACGCCATGGGCGTCCACCTGGATGGGCGGGTGTCCGTGGTGGTGGGGACGCACACGCACGTGCAGACGGCGGATGAGCGCATCCTCCCTGGTGGCACGGCCTTCATCACGGATGTCGGCATGTGCGGGCCGCTGGACTCCGTCATCGGCATGAAGAAGGAGTCCTCGCTGGCGCGCTTCCTGGGCAAGCCAGCGCCCTATGAGGTGGCGGAGCGGCTCGTCTACCTGCAAGGCGTGGTGGTGGACATCGACGACGCCACCGGACGGGGCCGGAGCATCCACCGCGTGCGTGAGCACCTGCCAGGCACCTGAAACCCGGTGGAGGAAGTGCGTCCACGGCTGGCGCACTTCGGGTAGCTTGCGGCGCCATGAATCCGGACGCGCTGCGCAAGGCGACCCCCGAGGAGCAGTTCGAAGAAGTGACCCGTGGCACGGTGGACCTCCACGTGCCCGAGGACCTGAAGAAGAAGCTTCAGTACTCGTATGACACGGGCAAGCCGCTGGTCATCAAGGCGGGCTTCGACCCGAGCCGGCCGGACCTGCACCTGGGCCACTCGCTGCTGCTCACGCGCATGCGGCGCTTCCAGGAGTTCGGCCACACGGTGGTGTTCCTCATCGGTGACTTCACCGGGTTGATTGGCGACCCGACGGGCCGCAACGCCACGCGCCCGGCGCTCACGCGCGACGAGGTGAAGGCCAACGCGGAGACCTACAAGAAGCAGGTCTTCAAGGTGCTGGACGAGTCCAAGACGCAGGTGCGCTTCAACTCCAGCTGGCTGGACTCGCTGGGGACCGAAGGGATGATCCGCCTGGCCTCGCGCTACTCCGTGCAGCGCATGCTGGAGCGCGACGACTTCAAGAAGCGCTTCCGCAGCGAGGTCTCCATCTCCATCCACGAGTTCCTCTACCCGCTCCTGCAGGGCTACGACTCGGTGGTGCTCAAGGCGGACGTGGAGCTGGGCGCGACGGACCAGCTCTTCAACCTGCTGGTGGGCCGCCAGTTGATGAAGGAAGAGGGCATGGCGCCCCAGGTCATCATGACGGGCCCCATCCTGGAGGGCCTGAACGCGAAGGCGGTCGACGGGAAGATTGTCGGCGACAAGATGTCCAAGAGCCTGGACAACTACGTGGGCATCGACGAGCCGGCGGACACCATCTTCGGCAAGTTGATGAGCATCACCGACGACCTGATGTGGCGGTACTACGAGCTGCTCTCCGCGAAGACGCGGGCGGAGCTGGCGGAGATGCGCGCCCAGGTGGAGTCCGGCGCGCTGCACCCCAAGGTGGTGAAGGTCGGCTTCGCGCAGGAGATGACGGCGCGCTTCCAGGGCGAGGCGGCCGGGAAGAAGG
This sequence comes from Myxococcus sp. AB036A, assembly GCF_006547355.1. Taxonomy (NCBI): domain Bacteria; kingdom Pseudomonadati; phylum Myxococcota; class Myxococcia; order Myxococcales; family Myxococcaceae; genus Myxococcus; species Myxococcus sp. AB036A. The sequence continues at coordinate 21,157 of NZ_VHLC01000092.1, forward strand.
CCGCCGAGGACTTCGAGAAGCGCTTCGCGAAGAAGGAGCTGTCCACGGACGAGCTGCCCCTGGTGGAGGTGTCCCTGGGCGGCGCGGAGAAGCTGCCGGTGACGAAGCTGCTGCCGGAGTCGAAGCTGGTCGCGTCCGCCACCGAGGCGCGCAAGCTGATGGCGCAGGGCGGCGTGCGCGTCAACGGCGAGAAGGTGCAGGACGTCAAGGCGGAGCTGGGCGCCGGCGAGTACACGGTGCAGGTGGGCAAGCTGAAGGCAGCCCGCGTGAAGCTCGGTTGAATCTCCGGCCGGTGACGGCCGTCGCAGGCGCAGGACATGCCCCCCTGCCCCTCCTCTGAGGGGCACGGCGGGGACTGCTGTAGACTCCCGTGCGCCATGCGTCTTTCCCTCCCCTGTCTCGCCCTGTTGCTGGGTGCCTCGCTGCCCGCCCTCGCGGGCCGCGGCGTCTTCGTGTCCGACGTCACGGTGGACGCCCTCGAGCAGCCCGAGTCCCGCAAGGTCGTCTTCACGGTGGAGGCCGGAAAGCCCTACCCCCTGCTGAAGAAGGGCGGCCCCAACCGCGCCTGGTGCAAGCTGAGCGGCGCGTCCGCCGAAGGCTGGGTGCTGTGTGAAGGCGCGCCGGAGTCCACCGCGCCGGCCGCTCCAACCGCGGCGGCCCTGGTGGCCGCGGACCGGGCCCACTCGGCGCGGCAGGTGACGATGCGGGGCCCCGCGGGCCGCGTGGCCGCGCGTGACGCTGACAACGACGGTGACGAGGAGCTGGCCGGCTCCGCGAGCTGGAAGCCGGCCACCGGCTGCGCGACGACGTGTGACAGCGCGCCCCTGTTCGCGAAGCCGCCGCCCTTGTCCGCCATGGACCGCGAGGTGTTGGACTTGTGCCCCGCGCGCCCCGACGTCAGCGTGAGTGAAGGCGACGTGCGGCGCTTCCTCTCGCGCCACTACGACGACCCGCGCCTCCAGCGGGCCCTGTCCGTGGCGGGCCGGCCCGGCGCGCGGCAGGCCAACATCGACTGGCTCACGGGCCTCTGGGTCAGCACCGGGCCTCGCAACGCCTTCACGCACGTCTTCTGCGGCGACGACTGGCAGCGAGGCCCCATTGGCGGCCTGCACTTCCTGCCGCGTTATGCCCAGCTCGAGGCGGAGGGCCGCCTCTGCTACCAGGGCCCGGTGCGCGGCGCCGCGGCCTTGAAGGGTGACGCCTACCTCATCCGCTTCAAGGGCGTGGCGCCCTGGTCCTGCGGTGAGAAGCGCGTCGGCGGCTTCTCACGCGCGCCGGACGCGGTGGGCCTGATGTCCATTGGCACGCGCGCCTTCGCCCGGTGCTGCGCGCGCGGCGGGGCCAAGAAGGAAGGCGGCGTGTACTCGGCGCCGGACCTGGGCGGGACGAACTGGCGCATCTGGTGCGGCACGCGCAATGGCACCTACGGCATCGCCACCCTGCATCCCACGGATGACAAGGCCACCTGCGGGGAATGAGCCCGGGCTGAAGGGCCCACTCCCCGGGGTGGACCGCGCTACTTCGCCGCGCCCACCGTGAGCACCGCGCCGGCCGAGTACGCGGTGAACTCCGGCGCGTACATGGACTGCACCGTGGCGGGGCCCACCTTGAACTGGCCGGCCATGTTGGCGCGCAGCCGGTACTTGAAGGTGTACTCACCCGCGGGCAACTGCTCGAAGAAGAAGTTGGTGCCGGAGTCCCGCGTCTCCTCGTACCAGACGATGCCCAAGTCCCATCGGTGGCGGGACTGCACGTTCTCAGGCTCCAGGCCCGCGGCGCGCGGATCTCTCAGGTGCACGTACTCCGCCGCGTGCTTCGCGCGCAGGGAGAGCTGCACCTCCACTTCGTCTCCGGGGAGCACCACGGCGCCCTCGGCCAGCGGCACGAGCCTGGCGTCCTTCCCCTGCCGCTCACGCAGGAAGTAGCGCCGCGACACCTGGAAGAAGTCCCCTCGGTCGCTGTCCGGCAGCTTCTCCGTGGAGAAGTGCCACGTCGCGGATGCGAAGGCGAAGCCCGGCGTCGTCTTCTCCACCACCACCGAGCTCATCGTCGCCGGGTTCAACTCCGGCCCGGGCACGACGACCTGGTTCTTCTTGCCCGTGTACTCGTCTGGGGCGAAGGACATGCGCACCACGCGCGGGCCCACCGTCACCTGGGCGTCCTCGCGCACGCCCAGCGCGCCTTCGGCCTGGAGGTACTTCACCAGCGCGTACACCGACTCCGCCGTGGCGCGAGTGGACTTCCAGTGGTTGAGCTTCTTGTTCAGCAGCAGCCACTGGACCAGGCCCTCGCGGCGCGCGTCCTTCGGATTGAGCTCCGTCAGCGTGCGCAGCGCGAAGGCGTGCGTCTCCGTGGTGTCGTTGTACCAGAGCCAGCTGCGGTCCTCCTGCGCCCAGTAGGTGCCCAGCTCGGGACTCGTCTTCGCCGAGTCCATGACGCTCTCCCAGACGCGGTTGGCGTCCGCGCCGCGCCCCGCGCGCTTCAGCGTCAGCGCCAGGTAGCCCTTGAGGTAGGGCGAGTGCTTCTTCCAGTGCTTGTAGCTGAATGCGAGCATGCGCGCCCGCTCCGCCTCGGTGAGGGCATCACCGGTGTAGCTCACGTTCGGATACGCGGAGGCCGTGTAGTTGAGGAACGTGAGGAACTCCCAGCCGCGCTCCTCCTTCATCAGCTTCGTCGCGTACTCCTCGCGGAAGTGCCGCGCCAGGTAGCCCCAGGCGCCCCGGGTGATTTCCGGCGGGACTTCCACGCCGAACTCCATCGCGCGGGAGAGGCCATGCACGATGTAGAGCGTCATGTACGGCGACGGAGGCCCCCCCGCCCACCAGGGGAAGCCGCCGCTGGACGTCTGCGCCTTGCGGAGCTTCGCCAGCGCGGACGTGCGCTCGGCGGCGGCGACCTTCGGGTCCAACACCTTCACCAGACCGGCCTCCGGCCCGGCGCCGCCCTTCGCCATCTCCAGCCAGGGCGTCTCCTCCAGCGCCATCTTCCGGTTGGGGTCCACCGCGTCCCACGTCTCCAACTGGGTGGGGCGCTCGCTCAGCTGTTTGGCCATCCGCGCCACCGATGGGTACTGCCCGTACAGGCTGGACAGGATGCCCGTCGACACGAAGCGGTTGAGCGTCTGCTCCGTGCACTCGTAGGGGTAGTCCACCAGGTACGGCAGCGCCTGGAGCGCCGAATAGAACAGCTGCGTGTCCACCGTGACGACCAGCTGCTCGTTCACCCGCGTCGGGTCGCCGCCCGCGCGCAGGTCCTCGAACTGCATCGTCTTGGAGTCCTTGCCCTTCAGCGTCACGAAGCGCGACTGCGCCAGGTGCATCCGGCCCGGCAACACCGGCAGCGGGCGCAGCTCACCATCACTGTGGTTCTCCGAGCGCGCCACCACCCGGAAGGCAACGGGCCCCACCCGCGTGGGCGTGGTGAGCGGGAAGCGCAGGCGCGTCCCCTTCCCTGCCTCCACGCGGAAGGACTGCGACGCCTTCTGGACGCCGAAGTCCGACAGCACGCTCTTCTGCAGCTCCAGGTCCTGGATGTCCAACGTGAGCGTGCCCTGCATCGGGCGCGACGCCGCGTTGTTCACCATCACCTCCAACACCGCGCGGTCGCCCTCGCGCAGGAAGCGCGGCACATAGGGGCGCACCATCAGCTCCTTGACGCTCCGCGAGGTGCGCTGGAGCGAGCCACCCTTCAAGTCACGCGTGACGGCGTGCACCCAGACGCTCCACGCCGTCACCGAATCCGGCACGGTGAACTCCAGCGTCGCCGAGCCATCCGCCCCGGTGAGCACCTGGGGCGCCCAGAACGCGGTCTCCGCGAAGTTGGAGCGCAGCGGCTGCGGCGCGTCCGGAGTCGCGCCTCCGCTGCCAAAGCGTTCTTCCTTGTCCGCCTGCATCTTCGCCTCGGCCCGGGCAGGCGCCTCGGCAGGCGGCGGGGGCGGCGGCGCACCCGGAGCCGATGCCGTGGGCATGGCGGCCCTTGGCGCGGCGCCCTCCCGCACGCCGCCCATTCCACCGCGAACCATCTGCCGCATCCGCCGCCGACCCGGGCCGCCCACCTCGAAGCCATTCCCGAAGAGCAAGGCGTCAGGCGCAGGCGGTGTCCAGCCCGGCACGTCGCCATATCGCGCGTTCACCACCCACCGGGTGTCACCCATGCTCGCCGACGGCAGCATGTCCACGTGGGCGTGCCGCTGGGGATACAGCGACGCCACGCTGGGCGGCGTCTGCTTCGCGAACAGGTCCAGTGACTGGTCATACATGTACGCGAGCAGCTCGGCGGTGCCCGCCTCCACCTTCGCGCCCTTCGGCCCCTTCACCGTCACGCGCCAGGTCTCCTTCGCGCCCGGGCGCAGGGTGTCGCGGAAGGTGGCGAACTCCAGCTGCAGCTCCTTGTCGTCCCAGGGCACGAAGATGGACTTCGAGAAGAACAGGAACTGGTAGTCACGCACCGTGGACAGCGCCACGGTGAAGCCGCCGCGCAGCTCCGCCGTCACCGGCACCTCCACGACTCCGGAAGACTGGCCCGCGGTGAGCTTGCGCCGGGAGATGAGCCGCTCGCCCTGGTAGATGTCGAGCAGCAGCGGCTGTCCCTTGAACCCCGAGACGGCCATCAACCGCGCCACCTCCCCCACCCGCGCCGTCTCCCGCTCAGCCACCAGCATCGCGGGCACCGCGAGGGGCGTCGTCTTCCCGGCCACCACCAGCTCGCGCCCCACGGTGTACTTCTGACCGAAGGCGTCCGTCGTCTCGTAGTGGAGCCGGTACGCGCCCGCCTTGAGCGACGGCAGCTTCAGCACGGCCAGGCCTTCGGCGTCGTGCTGCACCGAGCCGGTTGCCTGTTCGGCCCCATCCGTCCAGCCGCGAATGGAGGACTCCGGCGAATACGCGCCGAACCACCGAGGACGCAGATTGTCTCCAGGCGTGGGCGTGAATACCGCCTCGGGGTCCTTGTACTCCGGCAGGCCGGCGGGCTCGTCCGCGGGCAGCAGGGGCTGCGCGGGCTGATTCAGCGCCACCAGCCGCCACTTGCCCGGCCCCGGCTGCGGCGCGCCATCCAGCGTGGAGCGCGTCAGCCGAACCTCGGCCGCGGCGCCCTCGCGGAGGAACCCCGTGTCCAGGTCCACGCGCGCCTCCACGGCGACGAAGCCCAGCCGGAAGGCCCGGCTGGCCGAGCGCGTCTCACCGCCCTCGTCCGTCGCGTCCGCCTCGATGCGGTAGTTCCACGTCAGCCCCGGGGTGGCCGCGGACCGCTCATCCGCCTCGGGGGTGAAGCCGATGGTGAAGCCTCCGTCCGCCCCCAGCGGCGACGTGCCCGTCGCCACCACCTGCCGCTGCGAGGGCCCGGACGGCGGGCCCCACCACCACCAGGGCAGCACCGGCTCGCGGTACGCACGCCACCGCACGGAGCCGGACGTCACCGGCATGCCGAAGTAGTAGCGGGCCTCGCCCTGGAACGTCGCGGGCCGGTTGAGGCGCAGCTGCGCCTTCGCGTCCTTCAGCGTCACTTCGAAGGTGGGCCGCTTGTACTCCTCCACGCGAATCGTCGCGCGGCCCCCCGCGCTCACAGTCACGGACCACGCCCCCAGCATCCGGCCGGTGGGAATCGTGAACTCGCCCGCGGCGGAGCCGAAGTCGTTGGTGCGGACCTCCCGGGACTCCACCACCTCGTGGTTCGGGTCGAACAGCGTCACCTGGAGCGGGCGGTCCGCCAGCGTCTGGTAGCGCGCCTGCTCGCCCCGGCCGCTGAAGGCCACCGTCTTCCACAGCACCTTCTGCTGGGGCCGGTACACCGCGCGATCGGTGAAGACGAGCGCCGATTGGACCTCCCCGGGCTGATGGCGCTTGTAGAACGGCACCTGGCCCGGGTGCAGCAGCGCGTTCCGTCCGACGCCGGCCACCAGGACGTAGCTGCGGTAGCCATCGCCCGGGACCGAGTCGAAGGTGGCCGCGCCGTCCGCGTCCGAGAGGATGCGCGCCGCCTCCTTGAAGCCCTGCGTGTAGTCGACGCGGATGAGACGCAGGGGAACCTTCGGCACGGGCTCGCCGGTGTCGCCGTCCACCAGCCGCACCTCCAACCGGTCCCCGTTCGAGGGCCGCGTGACGATGACCCAGGGCGTCACCGTCAGGTACACCGCGACGATGCGGTTGTTCGTCGCGCGGAAGTCCTCGTGGGCGGAGGCCATGATGACGTACGTCCCCCGGGCCGTGAGCGGCGGCGTGACGAAGGTGCGGTGCTCCCGGAAGTCCTCCGTCTTCGGCAGCGGCACGCTCCAGGTGGCCACCGGACGCTGGCCCTTCACCAGGGACTTCAACGGCGCGCTGTCCGGCATGAGGTTGTAGTCATCCACCTGGGCCAGCCGCTTCTCCAGGTCCACGGAGTACGCACGGAAGTGCAGCATGGACACGTTGCGGTGGGTGACCTCGACGGAGCGGCGGCCCGGCCCGTCCGACGCCAGCGAGCCCATGCTGAACTCGGGCGCCTCGATGGCGGCCATGAGCACGCGGCAGCGCTGCGCCCCCGTGGACTGGGGGTAGGTGGCCGCGCACGCCTTCGCCAGCGAGTGGGCACGCACAGCGTGGTCCGCCACTCGCTCCATCTCCACGAGCTGGGCCTGTCCCATGGTCGACCAGGGCACGTCGCGGAACGCGGGCAGCAAGGCGGCCAGGTGTTGCCGGATGCGGGTCCGGTCGGCCGCGTCCGTGAAGTGCTGGTGCAGCACCGTGTAGCGCTGCAACCGGGCCTCCAGCGCCGACTCGCGCCGCCCCGCGGACTGGTGCCACGCCTCCAGGTCCCCGAGCACCGCCGCCACCTTCACCAGCGGATGGACGCCAGGGTCCGTCAGCGCCACCTTGGGCGTCCCCTCCAGGAGCGCGCCCAGGTCCAGCCGGTACACCTCATGGGCCTGCTCGGGCCGCCAGTGCGAGCTGTCCGCCAGCAGCGACACGCGCAGGTACGACACGGCATCCCGCAGCGTGGAGCGCAGCCCCTCCGGGTAGGTGTTGGGCTTCACGTACTCGGACAACGCCTTCAGGGGCTCACCGCCGAGCTGCTGCCGCTGCTTCCACACCTCCTCGTAGGCCCGCTGGGCCTCGGTCAGAATCTCCTCGTAGGTCCACGCCTTGAGGTCCACCGGCCCGGAGGACGCCACGGACTCGCGCTGGCGCACCTCCCAGCCGTAGACCTGCGCATAGGCGACGAGCGCATTCGCATAGAAGAGGTTCAGCGTCGCGCGAGGCAACGTGCCCTTGGGCCAGGGCTGCTCGCGCAGGAAGCGCACCGCCGTCTCGTAGCCATGCAAGTCGGTGCGCAGTTGCACCGTGCGCACCAGCGCGCGCGTCCACTCGGCCTCGTCGCCCTTGGACTTCGCCTGCGCCAGCCGGGCCTCGGCGCCCTGGGCGGCGGCCTCCAGCTTCTGCTCTTCGACCATCCCCTCGATGGCCTTCCACGAAGGCGGCGCCTTGCCCTGCCCCAGCACGGGCGAGGTCAGCAGCAGCAGGGTGAACAGCCAGAAGCGAACAAAGGGTGCGCGGGTCCAGGGGGTCCGATGCATGTCGGCACTCTAGACACAGCCGGACACCCGAACGTTCCACAATGAACGTCAGTTCGCCTCCGGGGCCTCTGGCGCACGGCGGCGAAGACCCACCAGGTAGACCTCCATGCTGGCGCCGCGGGTGGCCTCCGGCCGGACCACCTTCACCTCTTCGAAGAGGGCGCGGATCTGGTTGCGGAAGTCCTCGAAGTCCCGGCCCATGAAGACCTTGGCCACGAAGGACGACCCGGGCCGGCCCCGCGCCGCGGCCAACTCCAGGGCCTTGCCCGCCAGCCGCAGGCTGCGCGCCTCGTCGGTGGCCTTGATGCCACTCGTCTTGGGGGCCATGTCGGAGATGACGGCGTCGAAGGGGCCGGCGTGGAGCTCGGTCAGCTTCGCGTCGAAGTCGTCCGCGAGCACGTCCAGCACCGCCGTCTGCACGAAGGGCTGGCTGAAGGGACGGATGGCGACGATGTCCACGCCGATGACGCGGCCCTTCGGCCCCACGGCGTCCGCCAATATCTGGAGGAAACCTCCCGGCGCCGCCCCCAGGTCGAGCACGACGTGCCCCTTCTTCACCATGGGGAAGCGCTTGATGAGTTCATCGACCTTGAAGGCCGAACGTGCCCGCAGGCCCTCTTGCTTGGCCTTCTGGAAATAGTGGTCTTTAGGACGGTAGGGCTTGCCCATGTCAGAGGGGCTCCCTAGCATCCGCTACTGTCTTCGGGAAGCCGGAGCAGTCGCGGGTGTCACTCCCCGTGCAACGGCCAGTCCGGAGGACGTAGGATGGGCACGACCCGGAGCGTGATGACGGCGCTGTGCATCTCCCTGCTGTCGGCTGGGGGGGCCGCCTACTGCTACACCCGCGCGGACGCCCTCCAGGTGCAGGGCCAGTGGCTGATGGAGCGCGGCACCGCCCAGGCGGAGGACTATGCGGCCCGGTTCGACGGCGCCGCGGCGGACGCTCAGTTGAAGACGTTCGCGGAGCGCCGGGCCATCCTGGAGAAGGCACACATCTGGCAGCGCGGGATGCTGCTGGGCGTGCTGCTCGCCGCGCTGGCCACCGTCTCCGCGTACCTCCTGTTCCTCCTCAAGCGGCTGAACGACCAGTTGCTCGATGCCACGGGCAGCGGGGCACACGAAGGCACCGCCCGGGAGACCGCCACCCCGGAGCCCGTCCAGGCGTTGATGCCCAGTCCGCAGCGCTGAGCGCTCGCCGTCAGGCGCGGCCCGCTGGCACAATGGCGTCCCCGTTTCATGGAGGAGGCCATGCCCGGCTGCGCGCACTGCGGACACCCACTGGACATCATCGCGAACCAGGTGGGCCGGCGTGACAATTGCCCCCACTGCGGCGAGGACATCCGTTCGTGCCGCAACTGCCGTCACTTCGACCTGGGCGTGGCGAAGGAGTGCAAGGAGCCCTTCGCCGAGGTGCCCAAGGACAAGGACGGCGCCAACTTCTGTGAGCTGTTCCAGATTGGCGAAGGCGGCATCCATGAGAAGGAGAGCCGGGACGCCCTGCTGAACGCCGCGGAGGCGCTGTTCCGCAAGAAGTGACGCAGCCCGCCACCCGAAGCCCCCGCGGTCCGCCGGCGCCTGGCGTCAACGAAGCGCCGAACCGGGGCGCTATAGTCCGCGGCCTCCCGAGAGAGGGGTGCGGATGCGGTGGTTGAAGAATCTGTACGTCCAGGTGCTGCTGGCCATCGCGGTGGGCATCATCCTCGGCTGGCTGCGGCCGGACCTGGGGGAGTCCATGAAGCCGCTGGGCGACGGCTTCATCAAACTGGTGAAGATGATCATCGCACCGGTCATCTTCCTCACCATCGTCGCGGGCATCGCGAAGATGGGCGACCTCAAGCACGTGGGCCGCATCGGCCTCAAGGCGCTCATCTACTTCGAAGTCCTGACGACGCTGGCGCTCGTCGTGGGCATGGTGGTGGTGAACACCCTGAAGCCCGGCGCGGGGATGAACATCGACCCGGCGCAGATCGACACCTCCGGCATCACCCAGTACCGCGCATCCGCGTCACAGCAGGGCACCATCCCCTTCCTCCTGGACATCATCCCGCATGACTTCCTGTCGGCCTTCACCGAGGGGAAGCTGCTCCAGGTGCTGCTCGTCGCCGTGCTGACGGGCGTGGCGCTCACCCGCCTGGGGCCCATGGGACAGCGCGTGCTCGACTTGTCGGATGACCTGGCGCAGGTCTTCTTCGGCATCGTCGGGATGATCATGAAGCTGGCGCCGCTGGGCGCCTTCGGCGCCATGGCCTTCACCGTGGGCAAGTTCGGTGTCGAATCGCTCAGCTCCCTGGGCCGGCTGCTCATCGCCGTCTACGTCACCTGCGCCCTCTTCGTGTTCCTGGTGCTGGGGCTGGTGGCGCGGCTGTCCGGCTTCTCGCTGTGGAAGTTGCTGCGCTACATGCGCAGCGAGCTGTTGCTCGTGCTGGGGACGTCGTCATCGGAGTCCGCGCTGCCCCGGCTGCTCAAGCGGCTGGAGACGCTGGGCTGCGACCGGGGCGCCGTGGGGCTGGTGCTGCCCACCGGGTACTCCTTCAACCTGGACGGGACGTGCATCTACCTGACGATGGCGGCCATCTTCATCGCCCAGGCGGTGAACGTGGACCTCTCGCTGGGCGAGGAGCTCACCTTGCTGGGCGTGCTGCTGCTGACGTCGAAGGGCGCGGCGGGCGTGACGGGTTCGGGCTTCATCACGCTGATGGCCACGCTAGCGGCGCTCAACGGCAAGGTGCCCGTGGAAGGCGTGGCCCTGCTGCTGGGCGTGGACCGCTTCATGTCCGAGGCCCGGGCCATCACCAACGTCATCGGCAACACGGTGGCGACGCTGGTGGTGTCCAAGTGGGAGGGCGTGCGTGACGACACCGTCATGCACGCCGAGCTCGACAGCGGGCCCAAGCCCCTGGAAGGGATGAGCCTGGGCCACGGCGCCTGAGTGCGCGGCGCTAGAAGCCGTAGATTTTCGAGATGATCTCCTTCATCACCTCGGAGGTGCCGCCGCCGATGGTGATGAGGCGCACGTCGCGCCACATGCGGGCGATGGAGGTCTCCTCCACGTAGCCCATGCCGCCGTAGAACTGCTGGCAGTCGTAGGCCACGCGCTGGGCCAGGTCGCCCGCGAACAGCTTCGCCATGGAGACCTCCTTCACCGGGTTCTCCTTCCGGTCGAAGAGGTCCACCGCGTGGTACGTCAGGCGCTTGGCCGCTTCGATGGCCGTCAGGTGCTCCACGAACTTGTGGCGCCACACCTGGAACTTCATCAGCGGCCGGCCGAAGGCCTCGCGCTCGTTGCCGTAGCGGATGGAGTCCTCCACCATCCGCTCCATGCCCGCCACCGTGGTGATGGCGCCCACCAGGCGCTCACCCTGGAAGTTGGTCATGATGTGGTAGAAGCCTTCGTTCTCCTCGCCCAGCACGTAGCGGGCCGGAATCCGGCAGTCCTCGAAGTAGAGGACGGCGGTGTCCGAGGACAGGTTGCCCACCTTGTCCAGCTTCTTGGAGACGCCGAAGCCCTTCACGTCCGTGGGGAACGTCACCAGGGAGATGCCGCCGTAGCCGGCCTCGCCCGTGCGTACCGCCAGGGTGATGAAGTCCGCCCGCGTGCCGTTGGTGATCCACATCTTCGAGCCGTTGATGACGTAGTCATCCCCGTCCCGGCGCGCCGTCGTCTTGATGCTGGCCACGTCCGAACCGCACCCCGGCTCGCTCACGCCCAGCGCGGCGATCTTCTCGCCCTTGAGCGCCGGCTCCAGGAACTCGCGCTTCTGCTCGTCCGTTCCAATCTCGTTGATGATGGGCGTGGCCATCTGGCTCTGCACCAGCAGCGCCATGTTCACGCCCGCGTTGAGGCTGCGGCTCAGCTCCTCCGCGAACACCGTCACGTACCAGTAGTCCAGCCCGCTACCGCCGTACTTCGGGTCGTGGTTGATGCCCAGGAAGCCCAGGTCCCCCGCCTTGCGGAACAGCTCCTTGGGGAAGATGCCCGCCCGGTCCCACTCGAGGCCGTGTGGGGTCATCTCCTTCTCCACGAAGCTGCGCACCGTGTTGCGGAAGGCCTCGTGTTCCTCGGTGAATGGGTGGGGCATGGGGTGTCCTCGGCGCGAAAGGATTGATTCTTGAATCAATAACAGGGGCCTCTAGGTGCCACAAGCACCGCCTCCCCGGCACACCGCTCCCCTCCTTCAGGCCAGCGGACGGATGCACCGCGTCGTGTCATTTTCCCCTGCCCGCTCGGCGGACGGCCGTTAGACGTGCCGGAGGAAAGATAGTCCGCACTCCGGAGTATCCCCTTGACAGACAGTTCAGAGACTGTAGTTTCCGGGCCGCAGACTTTCCATGTAGAAGCCGGCTCGCAAGTGTCTCCCTGGGGCCAGGCGCCCCGTGACCGGCAGGAGCAGGACGACCGTGATTCGACGCATGTGGATGGCCGCGGCAGTGGCAGCGGTGGTGACGACGGGCTGTGGCAAGGCCAGCAACAAGCCGGCCCTCCCCGAGCAGACGGGTCCCGCGGCATTGGGCGTGCGCGCCATCACTCCGGCCACGGAGTTGAGCGCCGACGTCACCCGCGTGACGGGGCAGATCCGCTCGAAGAACGAGGCGGTCCTGGGGCCCCAGGCGACCGGCACCATCTCCAGGATGAACGTCCGGGTGGGCGACAAGGTGAAGAAAGGCCAGGTGCTGGCGTCGCTGGACGCCTCCAACGTCGCCATCAGCGTGGAGCAGGCGCGCGCGGTGAAGCAGGCCGCGGACGCGGCGCTGGAGCTGGCCACGTCCTCCCTGGAGCGCACCCGGAAGGTGGCGGAGTCCGGTGGCGTGGCCGCCGCGGGGCTGGATCAGGCCGTGATTGGCCAGAAGCAGGCCGCCGCCCAGGCCGCCCAGGCCGCCGCCGGGCTGCGGCTTGCGGAGGAGATGCTGCGCGACCACTCCATCATCGCCCCCTTCGACGGCGTCATCACGGCCCGCACGAAGAACGTCGGTGACTCGGTGGCGATGACGCCCTCCACGCCCGTGTTCAGCATCGTCGACACGACGGGGCTGGAAGTGCGCGCGCAGGTCCCCGAGTCCGTGGTGGACAAGGTCCGCGTGGGCAGCAAGACGCAGGGCACGGTGAGCCCCAGCGGCGCGCGCTTCGACGTGCAGGTGGCCGTCGTGGGCGCGGTGGTGGACGCCTCCAACCGCACGGTGGAGGTGCTGGCGGACGTGGTCGGTGAGCCGTCCACGGCGCTGCGTCCCGGCGCCCTGGTGGAGCTGGACTTCTCGACCGTGAATCAGGCCGACGACGACAAGGGCCTCTTCCTCCCCACCCAGGCCGTCAGCGCCCGGGGCCAGGAGGGCTTCGTGTGGGTGGTGCAGGACGGCACGGTGCGCAAGCGGGATGTGCGCGTCGAGCGAGTGCTGCCTGGTTACGTCCGCATCCTCCAGGGACTGGGCGCCGACGAGCGCGTGCTCGCCGACTCCTCCCTGGACGTGAAGGAGGGCACGGCCGTCCGCGTAGTGCAGTGACGCCTGCCCTCCCCTCTCAAGTTCGGAGCTCCTGAATGCTCAAGACATTCATCACCCGCCCTGTGTTCACCGCGATGCTGATGCTCGCGGTGGTCGTTTTTGGCATCAATGCCTACCCACGCATCGGCGTGGACCAGTTCCCCGACGTCGAGTTCCCCGTCGTCACCGTCACCACGGTGCTGCCCGGCGCGGACCCGGAGTCGATGGAGAAGAACGTCAGTGACCCGCTGGAGGAGGCGCTCAACACCCTCAACGGCGTGGAGCAGCTGCGCTCCATCAACCTGGAGAGCGTGTCCCAGATCGTCGTCCGCTTCACCCTGGACACCAAGGTGGACGTGGCGTCGCAGGACGTGCGGGACCGCGTCCAGGCCACGCTGAGCAAGCTGCCGACGGAAATCGAGACGCCGGTGGTGGAGAAGTTCGACATCGGCGCGGCGCCCATCATGACGCTGTCGCTGTCCGGCGCGCTCCCCATTGAAGAGATGACGCGCGTCGCCGAGGACGTCGTGAAGCCCGCCCTCCAGCGTCAGCCGGGCGTGGGCAGCATCGACGTGGTCGGTGGCCGCGAGCGCGAAATCCAGATCGTCGTGGATCCGGAGCGGCTGCGTGGCTTCGGGCTGGCCGTCAGCGACGTGAGCCAGGCCGTGCAGGCGCAGAACCTGGACGTCCCGGGTGGCCGCACCATGGACAGCGGCCGTGAGCGCGTGGTGCGCCTGACGTCCGAGGCCAAGAGCGTGGACGAGCTGCGCAACATCATCATCGCCAGCCCCAATGGCGCGCCGGTGCGCGTGCGTGACGTGGCCGACGTGGTGGACGGTCCGGAAGAGGCGCGCTCCAGCGCCAAGAGCGGTGACCGCAGCGCCGTGGCGCTGGTGGTGCGCAAGCAGTCCGGCTCCAACACGGTGCAGGTGGCCGAGTCCATCAAGGAGTCCCTGGGAGAGGTCAACAGCCTGCTGCCCGAGGGCGTGCGCACGGAGCTGGTGACGGACAACTCGCGGTTCATCCGCTCGTCCATCGCCGCGGTGCAGTTCGACCTGGTGCTCGGTGGCTTCCTCGCGGTGCTCATCGTGCTGGTGTTCCTGCGCAACCTGAACTCCACGCTGGTGGCCGCCATCGCGCTGCCGGTGTCCGTCGTCGGTACCTTCGCCGTCATGGCGGCCCTGGGCTTCACGTTCAACGTCATCACGATGCTGGCGCTGACGCTGTCCATCGGTCTGCTCATCGACGACGCCATCGTGGTCATCGAGAACATCGTCCGTCACCTGGAAGAGGGAAAGACGCCCATGCAGGCGGCGCTCGAGGGCGCCAGCCAGATCGCGCTCGCGGTGTTCGCCGTGACGCTCGCCATCGTCGCCGTGTTCATCCCCGTGGCCTTCATGGACGGGACGATGGGCATGTTCTTCTACCAGTTCGGCGTCACGGTGGCCGTGGCGGTGCTCATCTCCTACGCCGTGTCCATGACGCTCACGCCCATGCTGTCGGCGCGCATGCTGAGCCACCATGGCAACCCCACGGGCATCTCCGCGGCGGTGGAGAAGGTGCTGGTCGCCACGGAGACGGGCTACCGGAACATCCTGGCCAGCATCCTGCGGCACCGGGCCATCACCCTGGTCATCGCCGTGGTGGTGCTCTTCGTCACCCTCTTCATGGCCAGCTTCCTGAAGTTCACGTTCATCCCGGAGCAGGACAACGGCAACATCAAGCTGGCGGTGGAGCTGCCCATCGGCTCCACGCTGCAGGATACGCAGGCGGAGCTGGACGCGCTGGACGCGCAGGTCCGCGCCCTGCCCGGCATCGACTCCACCTTCGCCACCGCCGGTGGCGGCGTGCAGGAGGAAGTGCACAAGGGCGAGCTGCTCATCAACCTGGTGCCGCTGAAGGACCGCTCCTTCAACCAGGGCGAACTGAAGACGTACCTGCGCGGCGCCATCACCCCCCGCAGCGGCGTCACCGTCACGGTGCAGGACGTCGCGGCCGTGGGCGGCGGCGGCGCCCGCACGCAGCAGATCCAGTTCAACCTCCGCGGTGACAACTGGGAAGAGGTGGTGAAGGCCGCCGAGCAGGTGCAGGGCGCCATGCGCCAGAATCCGGGCCTGGTGGACGTGGACATGACGTTCCGCTCCGGCAAGCCGCAGTACGACGTCAAGGTGGACCGCGAGCGCGCGGCCAGCCTGGGCGTCCCGGCGGCCTCGCTGGGCGCCACGCTGCGTGCCTTCCTGGGCCGCGACAAGTTCGGCGACTAC
Source organism: Myxococcus sp. AB036A (assembly GCF_006547355.1). Taxonomy (NCBI): domain Bacteria; kingdom Pseudomonadati; phylum Myxococcota; class Myxococcia; order Myxococcales; family Myxococcaceae; genus Myxococcus; species Myxococcus sp. AB036A. The sequence goes on from NZ_VHLC01000092.1 coordinate 36,445, forward strand.
CGCGAGGGTGGCGAGACGTACGAAATCAAGGTGGCCCTGCCGCCGCAGACGCTGGCCTCCGCCGACGCGCTGGGCAAGCTGACCGTGCGCAGCATGACGGGCCAGTTGGTGGAGCTGCGCAACATCGCGACCATTACCCCGGCGGACGGTCCGGTGCAGATCGACCGCGAGTCGCAGAAGCGGCAGATCACCCTGCTGGCGAACCTGGCCTCGGGCTACGCGCTGAGCGATGGCATCAACTTCCTCAACGCGTACGCGGAGAAGGAGCTGCCCAAGTCGGTCATCTACGACTTCGAGGGTAACGCGAAGGAGATGGGCAAGGCCGTGGCGGCCTTCGGCTCCGCCCTGCTGCTGGGCATCATCCTCATCTACATGATTCTCGCGGCGCAGTTCGAGAGCTTCGTCCACCCCTTCACCATCATGATGTCGCTGCCCTTCGCCCTCATCGGTGCCATTGGCGGTCTGCTCGTCACCGGTCAGGCCATGTCGATGTTCGCCCTCATCGGCATCATCATGCTCATGGGTCTGGTGGTGAAGAACGGCATCCTCCTGGTGGACTTCACGCTGCAGCTGCGTGAGGAAGGCAAGACGGCGACGGAAGCCTTGCTCCAGGCCGCTCCCGTGCGTCTGCGTCCCATCCTGATGACGACCATCGCGATGATCGCCGGCATGATTCCGGTGGCCGTCGCCAAGGGTGACGGCGCGGAGACGCGCGCGCCCATGGCCATCACCATCATCGGCGGTCTGGTGACGTCCACGTTCCTCACCCTGGGCGTGGTGCCGGTGGTGTACTCGCTGATGGATCAGCTCACCGAGAAGTTCAAGCGGCGCAAGGGTCCGGACGCGGCCTCCGGTACGCCGCACGCGGTGGGTCCGAAGCACGGCGCTGAATCGCCTTCCGTGGCCGCAGCGGCCCGGGTGGAGACGGCCTGATGCGGCGGCCGGATGACAAACCGGCCGCGCTCGCGAATCGGCGCGGCGACCCGGGTACGGAGGGCCAGGACCCTCCCGAGGACGGTGGCTCCGAGGAGAGCCACGGTCTGATGGAGGAAGACGTCGAAACCTCCACGCCCGAGTCGCGGCGCCTCCACGAGTTGCTGATTGAGTTCAGCCGCTACCGCTCCCTGAAGAACCCGCTGGCGGGCATCTGCGAGGACCTCCAGCTCACGCCCACGCAGATGCATGCGCTGTCGTGGCTGGGGAACGACGGTCCGGTGCAGGTCGGCGTCCTGGCCCTGCGGGTGGGCATCACCCGGAAGACCATCACCGGTGTGGTGGACCGCCTGGAGAGCATGGGTCTGGTGGAGCGGACCCGGGACGTGGAGGACCGGCGCGCCGTCGTCGTGCGCCTCACCGAGCAGGGCAACAGCGTCTTCGCCCGCATCGACCGGGGCATGGACGCGAGCCTGCGGCGCGTGCTGAGCCTGATGAGCCCTGAAGACCGCGACGCCGTGTTCGGCATCCTGGAGCGGATGCTGGCGCGCCTGACGGCCGAGGCGGAATCGGCCAGCGGCGACTCCCAGGCGAGCTGAGCTTTACCCTCACGCGCGCCGGCCCATGCTTCGGGTCGGCGCGCGGAGGACGTCGCGGGTGTCGCTGGCGCGACCGAGCGAATAAGCTCCCCCCGGCTGCCCACCGCATGACGATGACTGCCATCCTCCTCGTGAGCCTCACCATGGGACTGGGCGCCGCCGCCCCGGCTGGCGCGCGTGCGGAGGTGACGTGGCCCTCGGTGGCGCCGTCCACCGTCCAGCTGCGGGCCCCCGGGAGTGCGGCGCCTCCATCCGACGTGTCCTCGCTGCTGGCCTCCCGGTGCAGGCAGTGGGCCGCCACGCCCGACAACCCCTGGGCGCTGGCCCATGGCCTGGCGCTGGACGGCCGGGACTTCCGCACCCGCGACGGTCAGCCCGCGGCGGACGCCATCATCGCGCGCTACCTGCGCCGGACACCGCCCCCGTCCCACTCC
>NZ_VHLC01000093.1:0-38263 GCF_006547355.1 Myxococcus sp. AB036A
GGCGGGTGGGTGTCCGGTCGCATCAGCAAGCGGGCGTGCACGTCTCGGCTTCCCGGCCACGGGGGGATGCCGTACCCTGGCGGCCCATGTCGCGGCGCGGTCTGCTCGCCTTCTGTCTCCTCATTGCTGCCTGCAAGCGCGGGCCCCTGGCCGCTGAAGCGCCGGACGCGTCCTGTCCGGCCGTGCCCGCCCTCAGCGCGCCTGGCGCCGGGGCGCCCACCGCCAGCGTGCGTGCCGCACCGCCCCCGGAGGACGCCACCCACCGGATACAGCCGCTGGCCGTGTGCCGCTCGGACGGCGCGGCCCCGTTGGATGCGTCGCGTCGCTACTTCGAGGAAGGCCGCTTCGAGGAAGCGCTGTCCTGCGCCGCCCAGGCCGCCGCGCTGGAGCCGGACCTGGCCGCCGCCCACGCGGAGCGCGGCGTGGCGCTGGCCGCACTGGGCCGCGAGGCAGAGGCGCAGCTCGCCTACGCGCGGGCGCTCGCCATCGACCCGGGGGACCCGTCCGCGCTTCTGGGCTCGGCGCACCTGTACGCGGTGCAACTGTCCTCCACCCGGGAGCGGGACGAGCTGGGCGCCCTCTACGCCGAGCGCGGCCTGTCCCAGCCCAACACGCCCCCGGAGCTGATTCCGCACCTCGCGCTGGTGGCCGCCATGGCCTTCAATGATTTGGGACAGGCGGAGTCCTCGCTGGCGCACTCGGCCATCGTCCTCGCGCGCAACCCCGGCAGCCGCGAGGCCCTCTACGAGCGCGCCCTGGCCCTCTTCGAGCTGTGCCGCTTCCGCGAGGCCCGCACCGCCTTCACCAGCCTCGTGGACGACCCGGAGCGGGCCGCGCACGCCCATCACCATCTGGGGCTCCTGTTGGAGCGCGAGGGCAAGTGGAAGCAGGCGCAGGGCCACTTCGACAAGGCGCGCTCGCTGGCGCCGGACGACTTTCCCGAGCCGCCGCTGCCCGCGGAGGAGGACTTCCGCGCCGAGGTGGTGAGGGCCGTCGCCGAGCTGCCCAAGGACATGCGCGGGGACTTGGACGGCGTGCCCGTCACGGCGGAGGAGCTGCCCGCGGACGCGGACCTGCTGGCCAACCAGCCGCCGCTGTCACCCACGATTCTGGGGCTGTTCCGGGGCCCGCCGCTGGCCGAGCCCTGTGACGGCTCCGAGGTGCCGTGCCGCTCCGTGGTGCTCTACCGCCGCAACCTGGCGCGCGCCGCCCGGACGCCCGAGGAACTTCGCGAGCAGATCCGCGTGACGTTGCTGCACGAAATCGGGCACCTTCGCGGCGAGGACGACGAAGAACTGGCCGCTCGCGGCCTGGAGTGAGCCTGATGCCCCCCCATGCAGCCCTGCCCGTCGCGCGCGTCACCCCCAAGGGGGCGCGCTCGCTGCGGCACTTCAATCCCTGGGTGTACCGCACCGAAATCGCCGCCCCGCCCGACGTGAAGGGCGCCGGCGCCGTGGTGCTGGTGGTGGACTCCCAGGGCAATCCCATTGGCCAGGCGCTCTACGCTCGCCGCTCGCCGCTGGCGCTGCGCCTGCTGACGCGCAAGGGGCCCGCCGAGGAGCCGGTGGACGACGCCTTCTTCCGTCGCCGCCTGGAGGCCGCCCTGGCGCGCCGGGCGTACCTGTCCGGCCGTGACGGGCTGCGGCTGGTGCACGGCGAGGCGGACCAGCTCCCGGGCCTCTTCGTGGACCGCTACGGCAAGGGCCTCACGCTCCAGACGCTCTCCGAGGGCATGGACGCGCGCAAGGAGACGCTGGCGAAGATGCTGGTGGAGCTCACCGGCGCCACCCACGTCATGTGCCGGGACGACGCCTCCGGCCGTGACTTCGAGGGCCTGCCCCGCGAGGCGCGCCTGCTGCACGGGGAGGGCGCCGCGCGCTTCACCTACCACGAGGGGGAGAACCGCTTCGAGGTCGACCTCCAGGGCGACATGAAGACGGGCGCCTTCCTGGACCAGGTGGACAACCACCTGCGGGCCGGGGAGCTGGCGCGCGGCGACGCGCTGGACCTCTTCAGCTACCACGGCGGCTTCGCGCTCTCGCTGTCACGCACCTGCACGTCCGTGCTGGCGGTGGAGCAGGATGAGAAGGCCGCCGCGCGCGCCAAGGCCAACGCCGAGGCCAACGGCCGCGCCAACGTCACCGTGGAGAACGCCAACGCCTTCGACGTGCTGCGCCACTTCGACACCAGCGGGCGCCGCTTCGACACCGTGGTGTTGGACCCGCCCGGACTGGCCAAGCGCCGCGAGGGCCTAGCCACCGCGCTGCGCGCCTACCACGAGCTGAACCTGCGCGCCTTCCGCTGCCTCAAGCCGGACGGGTTGCTCGTCACCTGCTCCTGCTCCGGCAAGCTGGACCGCGCCGCCTTCGAGGAGATGGTGCTGGCGGCCGCCGCGGATGCGAAGCGGCCGGTGCAGATTCTGGAGCGGCGGGGCGCGGGGTTGGACCACCCGGTGCTGGCCGGGCTTCCGGAGACGGAGTACCTGAAGGCCCTCTACGTGCGCGCCCTCTAGCGAGGGGAGGGGCTGGGGCCTATGGAATCCCCAGCTCCTTGCGCAGCCGGCCCACGATTTTGAAGTACTCCGTCCGTGGGAAGGGGACGTTGAGGATGTGGAAGTCCTTCTTCGCCAGGCCCACGCAGCCGAAGCAGTAGTTGCAGTCCTGCAGGTTGCGGCACAGCACCAGGTACGCGCTGGAGGAGCAGTTCTCGCTCTGGACGCAGTACGCGCAGGCGTTGCAGCTCTTGCAGTCCACGCAGTGCGAGCAGTTGTTGCACAGCTCGCACCGGGTGCAGTGCGTGCAAGAGAAGCAGCTGTCGCAGTCCTTGCAGAACATGCAGTTGGCGCAGCGCTGACAGCCCTCGCACGCGTAGGAGCCGGGGTTGCCCGGGTCGGACGCGAAGCTCTTGGCCAGCTTCTGGAACTGCTCCAGGAACTCCCGCTTGCCCAGGGTGGACACCAGCTCCCGCGCCGCCTTCTCCTGCGCGACCTGGTCCGCCTTATCGGGCCGCGTTCCTTTGTCCTTCACCACCTGGGACACTCCTTCATCAGTTCGGACCGGGCCTCAGGCGAGCCAGTCCCGCAAGGTCGATGCCGCGCGCCACCCGGCGCACCTCCACCGTACCCGGAAATCCCCGGCTGGTGACGGCAACCACGTAGCGCCCCCCCACAAGGAGGTTCGCTTCGGCCACGGACTCCTCCGCGTCGTACCGCACGAAGCCCACGGCGTCGTCCAGGTGGATGGGGGCGGACGGGTCACTGGCCGCCTTGCCCCGGGAGCGGTCGGCGGCCTCCTGGATGGCCTTGCCAATGCGCTCGCCCATGGTGGTGTCCACGATGCGCACCTTCACCTCGCGTCCCTCACCCCGGGTGTAGAGCCGCTCGGCCTCGGAGACGGACACCTCGCCGTACTTCCCGGTGGAGCCCTGGGTGTGCGCCACGGTGAAGCCGTCCAGCCGTTCTGGAAGGAAGGGCGCCAGTTGCTTGAAGTACACGCAGGGCGCGCTCTCCGCCGACACCACGGGTTCCACCTCCGGGGACGAGCCGGACTCGCCGAGGCAGCCGGTGGTGCCCAGGACGAGTGCGAGAAGAGCGCCAGAGCGCCTGGGGAAAAAAGAGTCGCGCACGAACGAATCAAAGGGTATCCCCGCCCCGCGCGCAATGGACCTCTCGAAGCTCAATCCTCCGCAGCGCGAGGCCGTGGTGACCCTGGAGGGACCGCTCCTCGTGCTGGCAGGCGCAGGCAGCGGCAAGACTCGCGTCATCACCCACCGCATCGTTCACCTGCTCAACGAGCGGCCGGGCCTCATCATGGCCCGCAACATCCTGGCGGTGACCTTCACCAACAAGGCCGCCACGGAGATGAAGGAGCGCCTGGTCCACATGGCGGGACCTCGGGCGCAGGGCGTGCTGGTGTGCACCTTCCACGCCTTTGGCGCGGAGATGCTCCGCGAGGACATCCACCGGCTGGGGTGGCCCAAGAAGTTCGCCATCGCCGACATGGGCGACCAGCTGGCCAACATCCGGCGCGCCATGCGCGAGCACAAAATCGACGACCGCTCGTTCGACGCGCGCAAGGTGCTCAACCTCATCTCCAAGGCGAAGAACTCCGGCAAGGCGCCGGAGCCCAAGCCGGAGGGGATTGGGGATGATTACGACCTCATCACCCACATGGTGTACCCGGACTATCAGCTGTCGCTGAAGGCGCAGGGGTCGGTGGACTTCGACGACCTGCTGCTGCTCCCCGCGCGCCTCCTGCGCGAGCACCCGGACCTCTACGAGAAGTACACCAAGCGCTTCCGCTACCTGCTGGTGGACGAGTTCCAGGACACCAACACCGCGCAGCTGGAGCTGCTGAAGCTGCTGGCGGGCCGCTCCCGCAACGTGTGCGCGGTGGGTGACGACGACCAGTGCATCTATTCGTGGCGGGGCGCGGAGGTGCGCAACATCCTCGACTTCGACCGCCTCTTCCCGGGAGGGAAGGAGGTCCGGCTGGAGCAGAACTACCGCTCCGTCCAGACGGTCCTGGACGCGGCCAACGCCGTCATCGCCAAGAACCCCGAGCGCAAGGCCAAGCAGATGTGGACCGACCGCACCGGGGGCACGAAGGTGAAGGTGGTGACGTGTCCCAACGACGAAGAGGAGGCCCGCTTCGTCGCGCACGAAATCCAGAAGCACATGGCCCTGGGCATCTCCGCGGACGACATCGCCGTGCTCTACCGGACCAACGGCCAGTCCCGCCCCATCGAGGAGATGCTGCGGGAGAAGAACATCGGCTACGAGGTGGTGGGCGGCAGCGAGTTCTTCGACCGGCGCGAGGTGAAGGACGTCATCGCGTACTTCAAGGTCATCGTGAACAAGCTGGACGAAATCTCGCTCCTGCGCATCGTCAACGTGCCCTCGCGCGGCATTGGCGACGTGACGATGGAGCGCCTCAACGTCCACGCGCGGGGCGAGGGCGTCACGCTGTGGACGGTGATGAAGAAGGCCACCGACTACGAGGACCTGCCGCCTGGGGCCGGGGCCCGGGTGATGGAGTTCGTGGACCTGGTGGAGCGCTACCGCGCCGCGTACGAGCACGGCCAACTGGCCAACGTGACGCGCAAGCTGCTGGAGGAGATTGGCTTTCGCGAGGCCACCCGCGCCCACGCCACCAGCGCCACCGCCGCGGACAAGAAGCTCAAGGGCGTGGACGGCGTGCTCAACTCGCTGGAGAACTTCGAGAAGCGCGAGGGCCCCAAGGCCAGCCTGCCCACGTACCTCAACCGCCTGAGCCTGGACACCCGGCAGGAGGAAGAGGAGGTGCCGGGCGCCAACCGCCGCGTCACCCTGATGACGGTGCACGCCTCCAAGGGCCTGGAGTACCGGCTCGTCTTCTTCATCGGCATGGAGGAGGACCTGATGCCCCACGGCGGCATGCAGGGCGAGGCGCAGAACCTCGAAGAGGAGCGGCGCCTCTGCTACGTGGGCATCACCCGCGCCAAGGAGGTCCTCTACCTCACCCGCGCGGCCACCCGCGTGAAGCGCGGCAAGGAAGTGCCCCGCACGCCCTCGCGCTTCCTGGAGGACCTGCCGCCGGAGGTGATTGAGGTCGTGGAACTGGACGCGCCGCGTCAGGGGCCTCCCACCACGGAGGAGAAGAACTTCTTCGCCAACTTGAAGGAGCGCTTCAAGAAACCCGCGATTCCGGGAACGCCTCCGGGTGGCACCGGGCCGTCTGGAGGAGCAGCCAGGTAGGTGTCCGCCTCCTGAAGGGGGCGTCCTGGCGGGCGTGATCGGGGAATCCGGACGTCTGGTGCGGTGTGACCTTGACTTGATCCGCCACACCCACTAGGACGGTCGGCCTTTCCGGGCCTCCGTGAAGTTTCACGGTCGACCCGCGGTTGATTAAGCACGAGCAGCGGTCCCTGGAATGCACACGGCGGCCGCGAGAAGTCTGGAGTGCACGAAATGTCGCAGAAGACCTACAGCGCGAAGGCTGGGGACATCAAGCGCCAGTGGCACGTCGTTGACGTGTCCGACAAGGTGCTGGGCCGCGCGGCGAGCCAGATTGCCACCCTGCTGAAGGGCAAGCACAAGGCCATCTACACGCCGTCCATTGACACGGGCGACCACGTGGTCGTCATCAACGCCGAAAAGGTGAAGGTGACGGGCACGAAGGAGCAGGACAAGATGTACTACCGGCACCCGAACGCGGGTTTCCCGGGCGCCCTGAAGATCACCAACCTGGAGAAGCTCCGCCAGCGTCACCCTGAGGACATCATCATCAACGCCGTGCGGCGCATGCTTCCGCGCAACGCGCTCGGCCGCCAGATGATGACGAAGCTGAAGGTCTACGCAGGTGACACGCACCCGCACGCGGCCCAGAAGCCTGCCGCGTTCGAGGTCGAGGCGTAAGGGAGATAACGTCCATGCCCATCAACCAAGAGCTCGGTTTCTACGCCACCGGCCGCCGCAAGGAGGCCACCGCCCGCGTCTGGATTCGTCCTGGCACTGGCCTCGTCACCATCAACGGCCGCGAGCTGAACGCGTACTTCGGCCGTGAGACGTCCAAGATGATCCTCAACCAGCCCCTCGAGATCCTCGAGCAGAAGGGCAAGGTTGACGTGACGGTCAACGTCAAGGGTGGCGGTCTCTCCGGCCAGGCCGGCGCCATCCGTCACGGCATTGCCCGTGCGCTGTGCTCCTTCAACCCGGAGTTCCGTCCGGCGCTGAAGAAGGCCGGCTTCCTCACCCGCGATGCTCGCGCGGTCGAGCGCAAGAAGTACGGCCAGCCGGGCGCGCGTCGCCGGTTCCAGTTCTCCAAGCGCTAAGCGACTCGCTCAGCAGCTGGGTTGTCCTCACACGGCGGGGGTCCTCATCCGAGGGCCTCCGCCGATGTGTTTTCGGGGTCCATCACGCCCCATCGCATGCGTGCGCGAGCGTCTGGTAGGATTTGCGCCGCTCATGGAACTCAACGAGATCCTCCAGATCGCCCTGCGCGGCGGTGCCTCCGACATTCATCTCAAGGCAGGCCTGCCGCCCATGTTCCGCGTGGACGGCTCGCTGGTTCCGCTGAAGGACGGCCGCCGCCTCCCTCCCGAGGAGGTGGCGCGCATGGCCTTCGGCATCATGAACGAGTTCCAGAAGGAGAAGTTCAAGGGGAGCAACGAGGTGGACCTGGCCTACGGCGTGCCGGGGCTCGGGCGCTTCCGCGTGAACGTCTTCCAGCAGCGTGGCACCGTGGGCGCCGTGCTGCGTGTCATCCCCTTCAAGGTGATGACCATCCAGGACCTGTTGCTGCCCCAGATTCTCGCCAAGATTTGCGGTGAGGAGCGCGGCCTGGTGCTGGTGACGGGCACCACGGGCTCCGGCAAGTCCACCACGCTGGCGGCGATGATCGACTACATCAACGCCAACGAGACCAGCCACATCATGACGATTGAGGACCCCATCGAGTTCCTCATTCGCGACAAGCGCTCCATCGTGAACCAGCGCGAGGTGGGCGTGGACACGATGACCTTCGCGCAGGCGCTCAAGAGCGCGCTGCGGCAGGACCCGGACGTCATCCTCGTGGGCGAAATGCGGGACCACGAAACCATCGAAACGGCGCTTCACGCCGCGGAGACGGGCCACCTGGTGATGTCCACGCTGCATACGCTGGACGCGACGGAGACCATCAACCGCATCGTCTCCGCCTTCCCACCGCACCAGCAGAAGCAGGTGCGCCTCCAGCTGGCCAGCGTGCTCAAGGCCGTGGTGTCCCAGCGTCTGGTGCCGCGCGCGGACGGCAAGGGTCGCGTGGCCGCCGTGGAAGTGCTGCGCGTCACGGCCCGCGTCCGCGAGATGATTGAAGACAAGGACCGCACGAAGGAGATCCACGACGCCATTGCCCAGGGCACGGACACGTACGGGATGCAGACCTTCGACCAGTCGCTGATGAGCCTGGTGCGGCAGGGGCTCGTCACCTACGAGGAGGCCCATCGGCAGGCCACCAACCCGGACGACTTCGCGCTGCGCTTCTCCGGCATCAGCGGCACGTCCGACTCCAAGTGGGACAACTTCGATTCGAAGCCCGGGGAGTCGCGGCCCATTCCTGGCTCGTCCGCCTTCGCGCAGAAGGGGGCGCCCACGGCTGTCGCGGCGCCGCAGGCCGCGCCTGCTCCGGCGCCCATGGCGCAGCCCATGCGTCCGGTGGCTCCGGCAGGCCAGCAGATGCGCCCGGGAGTGCCGCCGCCGCAGGCCATGCGTCCGGGGGCTCCGGCCGGCGCGCCGGTGGGGCGTCCCATGGCGTCTCCCGCCGCGCGCCCGCCAGCGCCCGCTCCGGCACCCGCCCCGGCAGGTGGGGACGACGACTTCCAGATCGAGCGCTTCTAGCGGTTCGCGGCGCCCACCCGGAAAGGGCAGGGCGCCCGTGCCGCGGCTGCTACGCGTCGTCCTCACCCAGCAGGGCCCGCAGGCGGGACAAGCGGATGGGGCCGACGAGGCCCTCCTTGGACAGCGCCTGGAGCAGCTGCGCGGTCGCCTGCACCTTGGCCTCCTGCTCCTCCTCGGGCCGGTCCACCACCTCCGCGTCGAGCACGGCCTCCATGTGCTCCGGGTTGATGGGCGCGGGCCCTTCCGACCACGCGATGTCGAAGAGGGCGCGGGCCATGCCCTCACGCACCTTCCGCTCCGCGTCGTTGGCGGCGGCCTTCACGAACGTGAGGAAGAGCGCGTCCACCGCCTCCTTGGTGAGCGCGGCCAGCGCGGGCACCTCGCCCAGCGCCTCCTTCACGTATTCGCTGTCGAACGCGTCCACGTCCTGCTCGTAGCCGAAGGCCTCCTCCAGGAGGATGGAGGCCAGGAACGCGTCCGTCTCCTCCGGACTGGCGCCTTCCTCGGCCAGGGCCTCGCGGGCCTTCTTCGTGGGCTCCGCCAGGGTGGCGTCCTGGTCCAGCGCGCGGACCGCGGCGTGAGCGGCCAGCAGCACCAGTGACGCCTGGGCATCGGTGGAAAGGGTGCGGCCGCCCACGCCCAGCAGCACGGACTTGTGCTTCGGGTTCGCGGAGGCGGCGTCGGTGAAGGCCTGCTCTTCCACAGAGAGGTCTCCGCCCGACTGCTGCTTGAGGAGCGTCTCCCGAGCGGCATCGGCGGCGAGGAAGCGGGCGAGTACGGGGTGCATGGCCGGGCCTGTTACCACATGCTAGGTATCCCGCCATGCATCCGGAGGACGAAGGGCCCGACGCTGTTCGCCGTGCCACGGACGCGTGCCTGAAGCTCCTGTCCATGCGCGGGCGCAGTCGCCGCGAACTGGAGCAGGCCCTGGCCCGGAAGGGCTTCACCGAAGCGGTGTGCGAGGCCGCGCTCACTCGCGTGAGGGCCTGGGGCTACCTGGACGACGAACGCTTCGCGCGCGAGCGGGCCACCCTGCTCCTGGGCCGAGGCCGGCTGGGGCCGGAGGCGGTGGCGCACCGGCTGCGGGCTCACGGGCTGGAGGAGGGGACGGCCCAGCAGGCCATCTCCGAGGCGAGCGACGCGGTGTCCTTCGACGCGCTGGCCACGGCGCGGGCGGTGCTGGAGAAGCGGGGACTGCTCGGCCGCCCGCTGGGGGCCAGGGAGCGGGCCCGCGCAGGCCGGCTCCTGGACAGCCGGGGCTTCTCGGAGGACGTCATCTACCGGCTGCTCGGAGAAGCTTCGCTGGACCCCTCGGGGCCGGAGGAATAGCGTGGTGGGGATGCGTTCCGCCGTCGCCTTTCTGTCCGCCTTCCTGCTGTTCGGTACCGGGTGTGCGTCCCTCACGCAGGGCCAGGCCGGTGAGCCTGACTATGCCGCCGTCGCAGATGAGAACCTGCGGCTCGGCTCCGAGGCCCTGGAGAACAAGGACTTCTTCCGCGCCCAGAAGTACTTCGAGTACGTCCGAACGAAGTTCCCGTACCAGGAGGCCGCCCGCGAGGCCGAGCTGAAGCTGGCCGACGTGGACTTCGAGCGCGAGGCCTTCCCCGAGGCCAAGGAGCAGTACCAGGCCTTCATCAAGCTCTACCCCACGCACGCCAAGGTGGACTACGCCGCCTTCCGCTCCGCGATGACCCACGTGCGGGCCTACCCCTCCGAGTTCTTCGCCCTGCCGCCGTCCCGCGAGAAGGACCAGGGCGAAATCCGCTCCGCGCTGGTGGCCATGGAGGAGTTCCTGCGCCAGTACCCCCAGTCTCAGTACGTGGCGGAGGCGAAGACGCAGCGGGAGGACGCTCGGCGCCGGCTCGCCTCACACGAGCTGTACGCGGCCCAGTTCTATCAGAAGCGTGAGCGCTGGAAGGCCGTGGCCCAGCGCCTGGAAGGGCTGCTGCGCCGCTACCCGGGCACGGAGTACGAGGAGGAGGCCCTCTTCGACCTGCACGACGCGTACGTGAAGCTGAATGACACGCAGAAGGCGCAGGACACGCTGCGCCAGGTGCTGCGTCGGCTGCCGGGCACGCCCGCCGCGGAGCGCGCCCAGCGTATGCTGGGCTCGTGAGAACGACCCAGGACTGGAGCCGCCTCGGTGGCGGCATCATCGTCATCCTGGCGCTGGGCGCCACCCTGGCCCTGTTCGTTCCCCGCTTCCTGGGCGCCGCGGCCGGCCCGGAGCTGGAAATCATCACCGCGCTCAAGGCGACGGAGTCCAGCGGCCTGTCGCTGCCCGTCCCGGGCGCGCCGGGGCCCCTGACGTCCCGGCAGCACCGCTTCGCCCGCATCACCGTCAACGTGGCGCCCGGAGGTCAGCGGGCGGAGGCGCAGGCCACGCTCGACTTCGAGGGCGCCCTGGGCGACACCCGGGTGGGCACGGCGGGCGTGGAGCGGGTACCCTTCGTGGTGCGAAACGGGTCCTGGGTGCCGGAGACGACGGCGGCGCCCCGGCTCCAGGCGGTGGTGACGGCCCTGGAGTTCCGCCGCAGGGCGCTGCAGGCGGCGGACGCGGAGTCCCTGGGGCGGCTGGCGGGACCGGGCACGCCCGGAGTGGGCGGGCCGGAGTGGGAGCAATTGCGCCAGGTTCGGGCGCGGGGTTACCAGGCGGAAGCGTGGTACGTCCGGCTGGAGCGGGACGATGCGGTGGTGACGGAGCATTGGCGCCTTCAGGGGGCGCTGCCGGCGCGGCCGGTGGATACCCGGGGCCAGCGGCAACTCTCGTTGTCGCTCAGCGGTGATGAATTCTTGTTTTCTCCCAGCCTCATGTAGGCTGGACGTCTCGGAGGCAGGGCCCTGGCGGGCCGATTCATGGACGAGCCCCTCAAGCAGCTACTGACCCTCGGGCGCGGCTACTTCGAGAAGAAGCAGTACGCGCAGGCCGAGCAATACCTCGCGAAGATCGTCGAGCAGAATCCGACGTTCGCGGACGTGTTCAACATGCTCGGCATCATCTACCACGACCAGGGGCAGTTCGCCCGGGCGCAGCGCGCGTTCGAATCCGCGCTGAAGCTCAACCCCGCCTATACCGAGGCGGCGCTCAACCTGGCCGTCATCTACAACGACATGGGGAAGTACGCCGAGGCGAAGGAGGTCTACCAGGCCGCCCTCTCCCAGCAGAAATCCGGCCCGGACGAGCTGGACCCCTACGTGGAGAAGAAGATCGCCAACATGTACGGCGAGATTGGCGACGTCTTCGCCTCCAGCGGCGTGTGGGCCAAGGCCATTGAGGAATACCGGCGCGCGCTCGCGCTGTGTCCTCAGTTCGTGGACATCCGCCTCAAGCTGGGCAACGCCCTGCGCGACGCGGGGGACAACGCGGCGGCCCTCATCGAATACGAGCAGGTCATCGCCCAGAACCCGGCTTTCATCCCGGGGCACATCCAGTATGGAGTCGCGCTGTACTCGGCCGGGCGGCGGGCGGAGGCGGTGCAGGTCTGGGAGGACGTGCTGGTGCGCAGCCCCGGTAACAAGAGCGCGCAGATGTACCTCAACCTGGTGAAGGACCCCGGCAAGGCGGAGCAGGCTGGCTGACGACCATGGACACCCAAAAGACCTACGCCCTCAAGTTCATCTCAGGGAAGTACCAGGGCGGCGAATTCCCGCTGAAGGCGGACAAGCAGATCGTCATCGGCCGCTCCAGTGAGCTGGACATGGTGCTCGTGGAGGACATGGTCTCCCGCAAGCACGCGCGCATCAGCTTCTCCGATGGGAGCATCACCATCGAGGACCTGGGCTCCACCAACGGCACCTTCGTCAACGGTGAGAAGGTGAAGCAGTCCCGCCTGAAGGAAGGGGACCGCATCCTCATCGGGACCTCCATCCTCAAGCTCGTGCACCAGGGCGCCGAAGGCGCCAGCGTGGACGAGGGCACCGCCCGGCTGAAGCTGGAGGAGGCCGCCGCGGCCCAGGCCGCGCGGACCACCAACAAGGCCAGCTCCATGACGGGGAAGATTGAGGAGATTCCCCTCCCGGACCTGCTCCAGCTGTTCCACACGTCCAAGAAGAACGGCGTGCTGGTGGTGCAGCGCAGCGACCAGGAAGGGCGCATCTACCTGCGCCAGGGCCGCGTGTACTACGCCGTCATCGGCGAGAACCACAACCTGGGGCCGCAGAAGAGCTTCAATCGCATCATCACCTGGGAAGAGGGCGACTTCGAGCTGCGCCCGGCGGAGAACCAGGAGTTCATGGTGGAGCTGGACTCGTCCACCGAGGCGCTCCTCATGGACGCGCTCCGCCAGCTGGACGAAATCAAGCGCCTGCAGCCGAGCCTCCCGACGGCGGATGCCTCGTTGGCGCTGGCCTCGCCGCTGACGCCGCCGCTCAAGGAGCTGGCGCCGGAGCTGCTGGACGTGCTGCAACTGGTGCACAACTACGGCACCCTGAGCGCAGTGATGGACCACGCGGACGCGGACGACGTCGTCACCGCCGAGGCCGTGGTGCAACTGCTCAAGCGGGACTACATCCGAGCGACCTGAGCGGTGAACGGGCCGGGCCCTTTCGGGGGCCCGTGCCAGGACGGCGAGGCGTGGGGAGCGGGCATGGCGGAGAAGAAGACGGACAAGGTGAAGCGCCTCACCGAGATGAGCCACTGCGCGGGCTGCGCGGCGAAGCTGCGGGCCTCGGACCTGGCGCAGGTGCTGGGAGGGCTGAAGTCCACGAAGGGCCCCCAGGCGCTGGTGGGGTTCTCCACGAATGACGACGCGGCCGTGTACCGGCTGGCGCCCGGCATGGCGGTGGTGGAGACGGTGGACTTCTTCCCACCGGTGGTGGACGACCCGTTCCAGTTCGGAGCCATTGCCGCGGCGAACGCGCTGTCGGACATCTACGCCATGGGGGCGCGGCCGCTCTTCGCGCTCAACCTGGTGTGCTTCCCGGACGAGCTCCCGCTGAAGGTGCTGTCGAAAATCCTGGCGGGCGGCCAGTCCAAGGCGGACGAGGCCGGCATCCCCATCCTGGGCGGCCACAGCATCCGGGACTCCGAGCCGAAGTTCGGCATGGCCGTCACCGGCGTGGTGCACCCGAAGAAGGTGCTCACCAACGCGGGCGCGAAGCCGGGGGACGTGCTCTTTCTCACCAAGCCCCTGGGCTCGGGCATCGCGACCACCGCCATCAAGCGGGGCGTGGCGTCCAAGCAGTTGGCGAAGCGGGCCCTGGGGGTGATGACGACGCTCAACCGGGCCGCCGGCGAGGTGTTCGCCTCCGGGAAGTTCAAGGTGAACGCCCTCACGGACGTGACGGGCTACGGCCTGTTGGGGCACCTGCTGGAGATGATGACCGCGGCGAAGGCGCGCGCCACGCTGGACCTGGAGCGCATCCCGCTCATCGCCGAAGTGCCCGCGCTGGCGGAGGACGGCGTGGTGCCCGGTGGTACGAAGTCGAACCTCGCCCACGTCCACAAGAAGGTCCGCTTCCCCGAAGGACTGCCCGAGTGCATCCAGTGGGTGCTCGCGGACGCGCAGACCAACGGCGGCCTCCTGGCCAGCGTCCCCGCACGTCAGGCGCTCAAGGCGCTCAAGGCGCTGGAGGCGGCCGGCGTGGACGCGGCGCTGATTGGTGAAGTCCAGGCGGGGAAGCCGGGCATCGACGTGGTGGGCTGAGGCCCGGATTTCGCGCTGGCGGCCGGGCTCCGCTAGCATGCGGCCCCAGCATGCCGTCGCCGCGCCGCCCCCTCCTCGGCCTCCTGTCCCTGCTCTGGCTGCTCCCCGTCATCGCCGGGGCGGCAGAGCGTCCCGCGCGCATCATCATCGACCCGGGACACGGTGGCGCGAAGGAAGGCGCCAGGGGCCCCGGCAAGCTGCGGGAGAAGGACGTCGCGCTCCAGATTTCGCTCCGCCTCCGGGACAAGCTCGAGGCCGCGGGGGGCGACGTGTTCCTGACGCGCGAGCACGACACGCTGGTGTCGCTGACGGAGCGCGTGGCGTGGACCAATGACCACGCGCCCGACCTCTTCATCTCCATCCACGCCAACTCCATGCCCACGAAGCGGATGCGCGCGCGCACCGAGGGCGTGGAGACGTACTTTCTGTCCGCCAGCGCCTCGGGTGACGCCGCGCTCGCCGTGGCGGACCGGGAGAACGCGGAGGCGCCCATGTCGCGCGCCGCGCGGACGGACTCCACGCTGGCCTTCATCCTCCAGGACCTGGCGCGCACGGAGGCGCACGCGGATTCCTCGCGCCTGGCCTACGCCATCCACCCGCGCCTCGTGCGCGGCACCCGCGCGGTGAACCGGGGCGTGCAGCAGGCGCCCTTCTTCGTCCTCTCCGGCGTGGAGTGCCCGGCCGTCCTCGTGGAGGTGGGCTACATCTCCCATCCCGTGGAGGGGCCCCGGCTGGGCCGGCCGGAGTACCAGGAGAAGCTGGCCGAGGCGATTACCGAGGGCGTGCTGGCCTTCCTCAAGGAGACGCGCCGCCGGGACGCCGCCCGGGGGACCGAGGTGGCTGGCCCCGTGTCGCCCTGAGTGCAACGGCGCCAAGGCAATCGACACCCGCGCGGCGTGGCTCTGGTAGAGAAGGGGACGCTCGTCCTCATTTCCCAGGAGCCTGCTGTGCGTTCCTTTCAACGTGGTGCGCTGGACCTTCGCCCCGTCGTCCTCACCCCCGGTGTCTCCCGCTACGCGGAGGGCTCGGTCCAGGTGGAGTTCGGCCACACCAAGGTGCTCGTCACCTGCTCCACGGAGGAGCGCGTTCCGCCGCACCTGATGGGCAAGGGCTCCGGCTGGGTGACGGCGGAGTACGGCATGCTGCCGCGCGCCACGCACTCGCGGAACCAGCGTGAGTCCGCCAAGGGCAAGCAGACGGGCCGCACCATGGAAATCCAGCGGCTCATCGGCCGCTCCCTGCGCGCCGCGGTGGACCTGTCCACCCTGGGGCCTCGCACCCTGACGCTGGACTGTGACGTGCTCCAGGCGGACGGCGGCACCCGCACCGCATCCATCACCGGGGCCTACGTGGCGCTGGTGCTGGCGCTGCGCTCGCTGCAGAAGGCGGGAACCATCTCCAAGCTGCCCAAGCTCACGCCGTTGGCGGCCGTGTCCGTGGGCATCGTCAAGGGCGAGGTCCGGGTGGACCTGGACTACGACGAGGACTCCACCGCGGATGTGGACCTGAACCTGGTGGCCACCGCGGACGGCCGCATGGTGGAGCTGCAGGGGACGGCGGAGCACCAGCTCTTCGACCGCAAGGCCCTGGACGCCATGGTGGACGGCGGGCTGGCCGCCATCCAGAAGCTGACCGCCGCGCAGGCGCAGGTGCTGGGATGACGGTGAAGCCCCGGCTGCTCTTCGCCACGTCCAACCAGGGCAAGCTGCGTGAGCTGCGCGGCCTCGTCGGAGACTCGGTGGAAGTGGTGTCCCTGGCGGACCTGCCTCCCGTGCCCGAGCCCGTGGAGGACGGCGCCACGTTCGAGGAGAACGCCGTGAAGAAGGCCCGCGCCTATGCGGAAGCCACGGGGATGCTCACCCTGGCGGATGACTCCGGGCTGTGCGTGGACGCGCTGGGCGGCAGGCCCGGTGTGCAATCCGCGCGCTATGCCCCGGGGGATGACCGGGCCCGCTACGAGAAGCTGCTGACCGAGCTGGCCGGCGTGCCCGACGCGCAGCGCACCGCGTCCTTCCGCTGCGCGCTGGCGCTGGTGGGGCCCGGAGGAGGGGAGGCGAAGGTGGAGGTAGGGCAGTGCAATGGCCGTATCGGCCACGCCCCGAAGGGAAGCCATGGTTTCGGCTATGACCCCGTCTTCATCCTTCCGGGCGGCGACCGGGCCCTGGCGGAGCTGACGCCGGAGGAGAAGTCGGCCATTTCCCACCGGGGAAAGGCCTTCCAGAAGATGAAGCCTCACCTGCTGGGCTTGTAGCCGTCCGGAATACGAGGCCGTCAGTCACGTCGGCCTTGCGCGTCCGTTCGGGATGGTTCAACAATGCCGGACTTCTCGGGGCGTAGCGCAGCCTGGTAGCGCACCTGCCTTGGGCGCAGGGGGTCGGAGGTTCGAATCCTCTCGCCCCGACTTGAAGTGCAGCATCGGAAGCAGGCGGCCCGGCCAGCTCCAGTAGCTCAGCTGGATAGAGCACCGGCCTTCTAAGCCGGGGGTCGCAGGTTCGAGCCCTGCCTGGGGCGCTAACCTGGCCGTAAGTCGTATTTGGGCCTTGTCAGGGTCCTGGTTTCCAAGGTAGGGAAGCCGCCGCTTCAAACGCCGTTCGCGGTAAAGCTGTAACGGCGGCCATAGCTCAACTGGTTAGAGCGCCGGACTGTGACTCCGGAGGTTGCCGGTTCGATCCCGGTTGGCCGCCCTTCTTTACCCACCCTCGAAATTGCGTTCGTAGCTCAACTGGATAGAGCACCGGGCTTCGAACCCGGGGGTTGGGGGTTCAAGTCCCTCCGAGCGCGCACCTTCCAGCAGGTTGAAGCAGGAACGCCCCCGCCACTTTCGTAGCGGGGGCGCCCCCTCACGGCCTGACGGTTTCCTGCTCAGCGTCACGCATCATGGGCCGCGCCGTTGCCGCCGCCCTTCGACGCCGGCACCCGGCAACGCAGCTCCGTCTCCGCCTCCAACGCCAGCAGGTTCTCCCGCATGGCCTTGGCCCAGCGCGCCCGGGGCTGCTCCATCAGCTTCTCGTTGGCCAGGTCGATGGACTCGCTCAGCTCGTCGTCGGAGAGCTCGGAGGCCGTCTTCCCCTTGTGGGGGCCGAACGCCACCACCACGGCGCTCGGCTTGGGGCGTGGCGCCGCGGGCTCCGGACTGGCGGCGGGCACCGCCTCCAGCGTGGACTCGCGGGGCTGCTTGGGCTGGAGCGGCACGTCGATGTTCAGCTGCGCCGCGGCGGCCTGGGGCGCGCGCGGCTCCTGGGGCGCCAGCGGCGGGAAGGACGCCTTGAGGGGACCGGGCTTGGAGCCCAGCACCTCGTAGGGGCCGCTGCCGTGCTCGTCCGAGTGTGACTCGTAGTCCTCGGCGGGCATCTCCTCCCGCACGTAGAGTCCGCCGAAGGCTTCCGGGTACGCCTTGCGCAGCGCCGCCACGCGGGCGCACTTCTCAATCATGGTGGTGGGAATCTTGGACCACAGCGGCGTCTGCTGGACGTAGCCGCTGAAGTCCAACCACACCACCACCGGCAGCTTGTCCTCGCGCACCACACGCGACCAGGCGCCCACCAGCGCGCCCTTTCGCTTGGCGGGGTTGAAGCGGTGCACCACCTCGCCTCGGCCCTGGTCCACGACGATGTCGTCCTCGGCGAACACCGCGCTCGCCTGGATGCCCTTGAAGTCCGGGAAGCGCTCGGCGCGCGCGAGCATTCCGGCCTCGGAGGGTTGGAACTCGTACTTCGTCACCCAGTTGGGCCGCTCGCGGTTGCCAGCGTTCTGCCGGCGCGCCACGCAGAAGGCCTCCTTGAGGAGCGGGTCCAGGCCACTGCGCTTGCACTGCTCGATGAAGAGGGCGAACTCGTCCTCGCTGATGCCGCGAGGGCAGATGGTCCGCTTCACGAGCTCCACGCGCTCCCGTGTCCACCCGGCGTGCTGGCCACCCTGGCCGGCCGCCGTTCCTTCCGCCTTCTGTTGGGGGTTGGCTTCCATCTCTGTCTTCTCCTGCTACGTCCTGCGCGAAAAGGGCGGACGACCTCCGTCCGCCCGCATGGTTGCCGCGGGGTGCTCGGTGCTCTCGAGGTGACTGACCGCGAGCCATCACACGCTCGCCATCCCGCCAGGCTGGGACGAACAGCGTGCTACGGCCATGTTGAACATCGGAGTGGGGCGCTCGCTTCACATGCCTGCGTCGCGCGCCGGGCCCGGCTGAAGGGCATGCGGACCAGCATCGACTCCGGAAAGCACCGGAGACGAGTCGCCACGGACAGGAATGAAGGGGGGCGTGAAAAAACGTTTTGACACAGCAGGCGGCGTTCTGTAGTTACCGCCGCCACCTGGACGCCGCGCAGGCGGCGGACCGGGGCAGTGCCGGGAGCGTAGCTCAATTGGCAGAGCAATGGACTCTTAATCCATAGGTTGTGGGTTCGATTCCCTCCGCTCTCACTGTGAGGCCCCTCCAGAAATGGAGGGGCCTTTTTGTTTTTCCGGCCTCTGCCGTCCCGTGGACGTTTCGCGGTAAGACGGTGCAGTGCACGACGGCGCAACCCGGGCGGGTGGCGAAACTGGTAGACGCGCCAGACTTAGGATCTGGTACCGCAAGGTGTGAGGGTTCGAGTCCCTCCTCGCCCATTTCGCGTTGACCCGTTCGTGCCTATCCCCTAAAGGCGCACGTCCCACTTTTCCGGCACCGCCCGAAACGACTGATTGTCTGGCGGCGGTGGCGAGCGAGGCCCGCATGAAGGTCCAGGTCGAGGAGCTTTCTCCCATTGAGAAGAAGCTCTCCATCGAGGTCGACAATGCCCGCGTGGCGGAGGAGCTTTCCCGCGCGTACTCCAACCTGGGCCGCCAGGTGCGGCTGCCGGGGTTCCGTCAGGGCAAGGTGCCTCGCCGCATCCTGGAGCAGCGCTTCCGTGACCAGGTGGAGGACGAGGTCATCCAGCGCGTGGTGCAGAGCGCGTACGTGGAGGCCATCCGCGAGCACAACGTGGAGGTCGTCGCCACGCCGCAGGTGACCAACTCCGGCCTCAAGCCCAACACCCCGTTCACCTTCGAGGCTCGCGTCGAGGTGAAGCCCAAGGTGGAGGCCAAGGACTACGTCGAGCTGCCGCTGACGAAGTCCGACACCGCCGTCACCGACGAGCAGGTGAACGAGCAGCTGGAGCGCATGCGCCAGTCGATGGCCCGGCTGGAGCCCGTCACCGACCGCGACACCGCCGCCTCCGGCGACTACGCCACCGTGGACTTCGACGCCACCGTGGACGGCCAGCCGTTCGCGGGCAGCAAGGCGGAGGGCATCACCGTGCAGGTGCAGCCCGGTGAGCTGGTGGAGTCCAAGATTGCCGCCCTGGAGGGCGTGAAGGTCGGCGAGTCCAAGGACATCGACTACGCCTTCCCGCAGGATTACCGGGTGGAGGAGGTGCGCGGAAAGACGGCGCGCTTCCACATCACGCTCAAGGGCGTGCAGAAGGAAATCGTCCCCGAGTTGAACGACGACTTCGCCAAGCAGACGGGCGTCGCCCAGTCCATTGACGAGCTGCGCACCAAGCTCCGTGAGGACATGGAGAAGGCGCGCAAGTCCCAGGTGGAGGGTGAGGAGCGCGAGGCGCTGATGAAGGCGTTGCTGGAGCGCAACACCTTCGACGTGCCCCGCGCCATGGTGGAGCGGGCCATGGACTCCATGCTGCGCGGCGCGCTTCAGCAGCTCCAGCGCTCCGGCGTGGACCCCCGCCAGCTCAACCTGGACTTCAACCGGCTGCGCGAGGACATGCGCGAGAAGGCCCTCCAGGAAGTGAAGGGCACGCTGCTCTTCGAGTCCATCGCTCAGAAGGAGGGCATCCAGGCCTCCGACGCGGACGTGGACGCCCGCATCGAGCAGCTCGCCACCGAGGCGGGCCAGCCGGTCGCCGTGGTGCAGAAGTACTTCAAGGGCGCCGACGAGCGGCTCGGGTTGTCTCTCCGACTCCGGGAGGAAAAGACGATTGAATTCCTGAGGAGCCGGGCGAAGTATTCGTAAGGTTCCCTCACCGAGGTCGACATGCCCTTCATGCCCGTTCCCTACGTCATCGAGCAGACCCACCGGGGTGAGCGCTCGTACGACATCTACAGCCGGCTCCTGAAGGACCGCATCGTGATGCTGGGCACGGAGATCGACGATGACGTGGCGAACGTCATCGTCGCCCAGCTGCTGTTCCTGGAGTCGGAAGACCCGGACAAGGACATCAACCTCTACATCAACTCGCCGGGTGGGTCGGTGACGGCGGGCCTCGCCATCTACGACACCATGCAGTACGTGAAGTGTCCGGTGTCCACCATCTGCGTCGGGCAGGCGGCCTCCATGGGGGCCGTCCTCCTGCTCGCCGGTGCCAAGGGCAAGCGTTACGCCCTGCCGTCCAGCCGCATCATGATTCACCAGCCTCTGGGTGGTGTGCGCGGTCAGGCAACGGACATTGAAATCCAGGCGAAGGAAATCCTCCGGATGAAGGCGAAGCTCAACGAGCTCATCGTCAAGCACACCGGACAGTCCATCGAGCGTGTCGAGAAGGACACGGACCGCGACTACTTCATGGGCGCGTCCGAGGCGAAGGCCTACGGCATCATCGATGAGATCCAGAATCCCCGGAAGGTCGTGGGACTGGGCAAGGAAGAGAAGAAGTAGGCGGATTGCCGAGGCTTCGGGGCCTCGGCCGGCAGCCGGAGCCGCGGGAATGCGCCCCCGCGACTCCGGCTTTCTGCTTTCTGCGTCACGGCACAGGTCCTGTTAAGTACCCGGAAGGCGCGTGGACGTTCCGGACGGGGGCTGACTAGATTGGTCCCGAGCCAGGAACGGGGTGGAGTTCGGGGGCGGGGGCCTTTCAGGCGCAGCGAGGGACGAAATGGCGGGCAAGAACGTGGAGAAGCGAGACAACCAGACCCTCTGCTGCTCCTTCTGTGGAAAGTCACAGAAGGAGGTCAAGAAGCTCATCGCGGGGCCGACGGTCTACATCTGCGACGAGTGCATCGGGCTGTGCAACGACATCATCGCGGAGGAAATCGACCGCGAGGAGACGAAGGACACGAAGCTGCGCATCCCCCGGCCCTCCGAAATCAAGGCGGTCCTGGACGAGTACGTGATTGGGCAGGAGCGGGCGAAGAAGACGCTCTCCGTCGCCGTGCACAATCACTACAAGCGCATCGAGTCCAAGGTCGCGATGGAGGACGTGGAGCTCCAGAAGAGCAACATCCTTCTGCTGGGGCCTACGGGTAGCGGCAAGACGCTGCTGGCGCAGACGCTGGCGCGCATCCTCAACGTGCCCTTCACCATCGCCGACGCGACGTGCCTCACCGAGGCCGGCTACGTGGGCGAGGACGTGGAGAACATCATCGTCAACCTGCTGCAGGCCGCCGACCACGACATCGAGCGGGCCCAGCGCGGCATCGTCTACATCGACGAAATCGACAAGATTGCGCGCAAGTCGGAGAACCCCTCCATCACCCGCGACGTCAGCGGCGAGGGCGTTCAGCAGGCGCTGCTCAAGCTCATCGAAGGCACGGTGGCCAATGTTCCGCCCAAGGGTGGCCGCAAGCACCCGCAGCAGGAGTTCCTGCAGGTGGACACCACCAACATCCTCTTCATCTGCGGCGGCGCCTTCGGCGGGCTGGACCAGGTGATTGAGCGCCGCATGGGCGGCCGCAGCCTGGGCTTTGGCGCGGACGTGCAGTCCAAGAAGCAACGCAGCCTCACGGAGCTGCTCAAGCACGTGGAGCCGGAGGACCTGCTGAAGTTCGGCATGATTCCGGAGTTCATCGGCCGCCTGCCCATCATCACCGCGCTGGAGGAACTGGATGAGGCTGCCCTCATCAACATCCTCAACCAGCCGAAGAACGCGCTCACCAAGCAGTACCGCAAGCTCTTCGAACTGGACGGCGTGACGCTGAAGTTCACCGACGGCGCCCTCAAGGCCATTGCCAACGAGGCCATCCGCCGCAAGGCGGGCGCCCGTGGCCTGCGCTCCATCCTGGAGTCGGCCATGCTGGACGTGATGTACGAAATCCCGTCCCGCAAGACGGCCCGCGAGGTGCTCATCTCCGAGGAAGTGATTCTCAAGAAGAGCGAGCCGGTGGTGCTGCACGCCCAGCCGGAGAAGGAAGCCGCGGAGCCGAAGAAGGAATCCGCCTGACGCCTGGGCCCCTGTCAGGGGGCCCGGTGTTGTCCGATTGACGAGGCGCGTCACGGAACCACCTGGTGTGGTCCGGGCGCGCCTCTTTCGTCAGGGGAGGGGCCGGGCTTGCGTTGGCCCCGCCACACTTTTTGTGGGACGGCCGGGGGCCTTTCTGTATGTGCTGGGCCCATGAGAAAGCTGCTCGTTCCCGCCCTGATGTCGCTCGCGGCGTGTGCCTCCCAGAAGGAGGCCGCGCGTGATGAGCTGCCCGCGGCAGCCTCCGCGGCCCCCGTATCCGAGGAGTCTCCCCGCATGTCCTACCCGGCGACCCGGGCGGAGCAGGTTGTCGACACGTTGCACGGCGTCCAGGTGGCGGATCCGTACCGCTGGCTCGAGGACGAGAAGGCCCCCGAGGTCCAGACGTGGATGACGGCGCAGAACGCGCACGCCCGCGAAGCGCTGGCGAAGTTCCCCGGCCGTGAGGCCCTGGCCGCGCGCTTCAAGGAGCTGTTCTACACCGACTCCGTCTCCACCCCGTCGCGCCGCAACGGGCGCTTCTTCTACGTCCGCACCCACAAGGACAAGGAGAAGGCCATCCTCTACTGGCGCCAGGGGGAGAGCGGGCCGGAGAAGGTGCTGTTGGATCCGAACGGCTGGAGCAAGGACGGCACCGTGTCCCTGGGGACGTGGGCCGTGTCCTGGGACGGCAAGAAGGTGGCCTTCGCCCAGAAGCCCAACGCCGCGGATGAGGCAGTGCTGCACGTCATCGACGTGGACTCCGGCGAGTGGTCCAAGGTGGACGTCATCGAGGGCGGCAAGTACGCCACGCCCAAGTGGACGCCGGACAGCAAGGGCTTCTATTACGAGTGGCTGCCCACGGACCCGTCCATCAAGGTGGACGAGCGCCCCGGCTACACCACCATCCGCTACCACACGCTGGGCACGGAGCCGTCGAAGGACACCGTGGTGCACGAGCGCACCGGCGACCCGACGACGTTCCTCCAGAGCGACCTGAGCCGCGACGGCAAGTACCTGTTCGTCTACATCCTCCGCGGCTGGAGCGAGAACGACGTCTACTGGAAGCGGCCGGGTGAGAAGGACTTCCGGCTGCTGGTGAAGGGCGCGGGCGCCAAGTACGAGGTGCACGCCTGGAAGGACCGCTTCTACGTCCTCACCGACGAGGGCGCCCCGCGCCAGCGCGTCTTCGAGGTGGATCCGGCGAAGCCGGCCCGCGCGTCGTGGAAGGAGATTGTCCCCGAGGACCCGTCCGCGTCCCTGCTGTCCGTCAGCATCGTCGGCGGGCACCTGTCGCTGGAGTACCTCAAGGACGCGACGTCCGAGGTGCGCGTGGCCACGCTGAAGGGCAAGCCGGTGCGCACGGTGCAGCTGCCGGGTGTGGGCGCGGCGTCCAACCTGGTGGGCCTGGAGGACCTGGATGACGCCTACTACGTCTTCACGTCCTTCACCACGCCCCGCCAAATCTACAAGACGTCCGTCAGCACCGGGAAGTCGGAGCTCTGGGCCAAGGTGGACGTGCCCATGAACCCGGAGCAGTACCAGGTGGAGCAGGTCTTCTACGCGTCCAAGGACGGGACGAAGGTGCCCATGTTCGTGGTGCACCGCAAGGACCTGAAGCGTGACGGCAACGCACCCACGCTGCTCTACGGCTACGGCGGATTCAACGTGAACATGGAGGCCAACTTCCGCTCGAGCATCCTGCCCTGGCTGGACGCGGGCGGCGTGTACGCGGTGGCCAACCTGCGCGGCGGCGGCGAGTACGGCAAGGCCTGGCACGACGCCGGCCGCCTGGACAAGAAGCAGAACGTCTTCGACGACTTCCACGCGGCGGCCGAGTACCTAGTCCAGCAGAAGTACACGCAGCCCAAGCGGCTGGCCATCTACGGCGGCAGCAACGGCGGCCTGCTGGTGGGCGCGGCCATGACGCAGCGGCCGGAGCTGTACGGCGCGGTGGTGTGCGCGGTGCCCCTGCTGGACATGGTGCGCTACCACCTCTTCGGCAGCGGCCGGACCTGGATTCCGGAGTACGGCACGGCGGAGAAGCCCGAGGACTTCAAGACGCTGCACGCCTACTCGCCCTACCACCACGTGCGGCCGGGCGTGCGCTACCCGGCGCTGCTGATGATGGCGGCGGACCACGACGACCGGGTGGACCCCATGCACGCCCGCAAGTTCGTGGCGGCGGTGCAGAACTCGCCCGGAAACCCGGCGACGGCGCTGCTGCGCATCGAGGCCAACGCGGGCCACGGTGGCGCGGATCAGGTGGCCAAGGCCATTGAGTCCAGCGTGGACCTGTACTCGTTCCTGTTCCACGCCCTGGAGGTCCAGGGGGCACAGGGTGGGGTGGCGGCGCAGGGCCGCTGACACCCCAAGCGGACGCCCGAGGGAGCCTCGGGTGTTCCCTTGATGGCAAGACGCCGTTCCCCAATCTTGAGGCGGGGAACGGCGCCGCGAAACGCCGTGTTATAGAACTGCTGCATCCCGTACGAATGCTCGGCGAGCGAGCAGACGGGCAACTCTTCTAGGGGCCTGCAACTCCGAGGGCCCGCAGGTGGCGGATACATGTTCTTCGGACGTGACGACAAGAAGGAAGCCCAGAAGCGGGGTTTGACGGTCCCGCTCTTGCCCCTTCGGGACATCATCGTGTTCCCGCACATGGTGGTGCCGTTGTTCGTCGGCCGGGAGAAGTCCATCGCGGCGTTGAAGGACGCGATGGCGCACAAGGGGCCGGACGACAAGGCCGTCATCCTGCTGGCCGCGCAGAAGAAGGCCAAGACGAACGACCCTACCCCCGACGACATCTTTCACTTCGGTACGCTGGGCCACGTCATCCAGCTCCTCCCGCTGCCCGACGGCACGGTGAAGGTGCTGGTGGAAGGCGTGCGCCGCGCCAAGGTGAAGAAGTTCCACCCCAACGACGCCTTCTTCATGGTCGAGGTGGAGGAGGTGGAGGAGCAGACGGAGAAGACGGTGGAGCTGGAAGCGCTCGTTCGCAGCGTCCACTCCGTCTTCGAGGCCTTCGTCAAGCTCAACAAGCGCATCCCGCCTGAGATGCTGATGCAGGTGGCCAGCATCGACGACCCGGCGCGGCTGGCCGACACCATCGTCGCGCACCTCTCCCTGAAGCTGAACGACAAGCAGGCCCTGCTTGAGACGGAGTCCCCGGCCAAGCGCCTGGAGAAGCTCTACGAGCTGATGCAGGGTGAGATCGAGATTCTCCAGGTGGAGAAGAAGATCCGCACGCGCGTCAAGAAGCAGATGGAGAAGACCCAGAAGGAGTACTACCTGAATGAGCAGATGCAGGCCATTCAGAAGGAGCTGGGTGAGCGCGACGAGTTCAAGAACGAGATTCAGGAGATTGAAGAGAAGCTGAAGAACAAGCGGATGAGCAAGGAGGCCACGCTCAAGGTCAAGAAGGAGCTGAAGAAGCTCCGGATGATGAGCCCGATGAGCGCCGAGGCCACCGTCGTCCGCAACTACATCGACTGGATCATCAGCCTCCCCTGGTACGACGAGACGCAGGACCGTCTGGACGTCACCGAGGCGGAGACGGTGCTCAACGAGGACCACTACGGCTTGAAGAAGCCGAAGGAGCGCATTCTCGAGTACCTGGCCGTGCAGCAGCTGGTGAAGAAGCTCAAGGGCCCCGTGCTGTGCTTCGTCGGCCCTCCGGGCGTCGGCAAGACGTCGCTGGCGCGCTCCATCGCTCGGGCTACCGGCCGCAAGTTCGTGCGCCTGTCGCTGGGCGGCGTGCGGGACGAGGCGGAGATTCGCGGCCACCGGCGCACGTACATCGGCGCGATGCCGGGCAAGCTCATCCAGTCGCTGAAGAAGGCGGGCAGCAACAACCCCGTCTTCCTGCTCGACGAAATCGACAAGATGTCCACGGACTTCCGTGGCGACCCGAGCGCGGCGCTGCTGGAGGTGCTGGACCCCGAGCAGAACCACAACTTCAACGACCACTACCTGGACCTCGACTACGACCTGTCCAAGGTGATGTTCATCTGCACCGCGAACACGATGCACAACATCCCCGGTCCGCTGCAGGACCGCATGGAGGTGATTCGCATCGCGGGGTACACCGAGCCGGAGAAGCTCTCCATCGCCCGGCGCTACCTCATCCCGAAGGAGCAGGAGGCCAACGGGCTGGCGGACCTCAAGGTGGACATCTCCGATCCGGCGCTGCGGACCATCATCCACCGCTACACGCGTGAGTCGGGCGTGCGTTCGCTCGAGCGTGAGATTGGTGGCGTGTTCCGCAAGATTGCCCGCGACGTGCTGAAGAACGGCAAGCGGGACATCGAGGTGGACCGGAAGATGGCCATGAAGTTCCTGGGCACGCCTCGCTACCGCTACGGCGTGGCGGAGCGCGAGGACCAGGTGGGCATCGTCACGGGCCTCGCCTGGACGGAGCTGGGTGGCGAAATCCTCACCACCGAGGCCACGGTGATGCCGGGCAAGGGCAAGCTCATCATCACCGGCAAGCTGGGCGAGGTGATGCAGGAGTCCGCGCAGGCGGCCATGTCCTACGTGCGCAGCCGCGCCGAGCGCTTCGGCATCGACCGCAAGGTGTTCGAGAACTACGACATCCACGTCCACTTGCCGGAGGGCGCGATTCCGAAGGATGGTCCGTCCGCCGGCGTCACCATCTGCACCGCGCTGGTGAGCGCGCTCACCCGCGTGCTCATCCGCCGCGACGTGGCGATGACGGGTGAAATCACCCTGCGCGGACGGGTGCTCCCCATTGGCGGCCTGAAGGAGAAGACGCTGGCCGCGCACCGGGCGGGCATCAAGACGGTCCTCATTCCGAAGGCCAACAAGAAGGACCTGAAGGACATCCCGCTCAAGATTCGCAAGCAGCTGCGCATCGTCCCGGTGGAGTTCGTGGACGACGTGCTGCGCGAGGCGCTGGTGCTGGAGAAGCCGGAGGAGTTCGGCCGCAAGCCGGCGACGACGGACGGCGGCAAACTGGGTGGCACCACGGAGCTGCCGGCCTCGCCGGCGGTGGCCCCGGCCTAGCGTCAGACAGACAGCACCCGGTGGGCCGCCGCGCCTGCCGGGCCGAGCTGAAGGGAAGCCAGGACGCCGGACGACCAAGGTCGCCGGGTTCCTGGCTTCTCCTTTTCTGGCGCCTGGACCTTCGGGGTAGAAGGGGCCTTGGTGGCTCCGCGCGCTCGACTCCGGTGGTGGTGGTACCTGCTGGCCGTGTGGGCCGCGTCGTGTGGGCCGTGCGGCTTCCAGCCAGAGCCCGGCGTGAAGGTGGTGGTGCCGGCCATGCCCACCACGCTGGATTGGAGCCACTCGGACCCGGACAGCTGGGCGAACTACCCGGTGATGCTGGCCACCCAGCGCGGGCTCACGCAACTGGGGCCGGACCACGGCGTGGAGCCAGGGCTGGCCGAGCGGTGGGAGCGCGTCACGGATGGGCAGGGGCGGGACGTCTATACGTTCCACCTGCGGCGGGATGTTCGCTGGTCGAATGGCGCGCCGTTGGACGCGCGTGACTTCGTCGTGGGCTGGCGGCGCGCGCTGCAGGGCCGCGAGCGCGGGGAGATGGCGGACCTGGAAGGGGCCTCCGAGGCGCTGGCGCTCCAGGAGCGAGGCGCGCCGGAGGCCGAGGTTCGCGCCGCGTTGGAGCGCGTGGGCGTGGAGGCCGTGGACTCGCACACGCTTCGGGTGACGCTGGCGCGGCCGCGCAGCTACTTCCTGGCGCGCGTGGCCAATGTGTACCTGTTCTACCCGGCGCCCTCGGCGGACCTGGAGGGGAAGTCGGACGAGGAGGTTCGGGACTACTTCGACCGTCCGCGCGAGGGCCGTCCCCTGGCGCTGGGGCCCTACCGCGTCGAGCGGTGGGACCGCGCGGGGGAGCGGGTGCGGCTGGTCCACAACCCGGCGTCGGCCTTTCCTCCGCGGATGGCAGAAGGGGAGACGCCCGTTCCGGTCATCACGCTGATGAAGTCGGAAATCGGCCCGGCGCTGTACGAGCGGGAGCGGGTGGACTTCGTCTTCGTGGACAGCGCCGCGGCGCTGCGCATCCACCGGCCGGACGACTTGCGCCGCGAGCCGTTGCTGTCCACGTACTTCCTGGCCTTCAACACGGAGAAGGCGCCGCTGGACAGGCCCGAGGTGCGGCGCGCGCTGTCCCGGGCGCTGGACCGCGAGGCACTGCTAGCGGGGCTGCTGCCCGCGGCGCGGCCGTCTCATGTGTTGCTGCCGCCGGAGCTGCCAGGGGCCGCGACGCCGGAGCAGGCCGCGCGGCTGCCGCGCTACGCGCCGGAGCAGGCTCGGGCGGAGCTGGCGGGTGTGGCGGGGCTGGAGCGGCCGTTGCGGCTCGTCTACCGGTCGGGGGATGGATTCGTTCCCGAGGTGGCCATCGCGGAGCGGGTGGCCGCGCAGCTCGCGCGCGTGGGTGTGCGGGTGGTGCTGGAGGCGCGCTCGGATTTCTCGGCGGAGATTGCCCGGCGCTCCGCGCAGGGGCCTCGCACGTACGACTTGTACCTGAGGCGCCTGGGGGCGGATTACGCGCACCCGAATACGTTCTTCACGCTGTTCGAGCGTGAGGGCAATCACCAGACGGGGTGGGAGACGCAGGCGGGCGGCGAGCCCCTGGCGCGCTTCGAGCGGCTGCTGGAGGCGGGGGACAGCGCGCCGGATGAGGCGACTGCCCAAGCGTCATATGCCCAGGCCCAGGAGGTGCTCGTGGGGGAACAGGCCGTGATTGCGCCCCTGTACCACCCGGACCGTTATTACCGCGCGCGCTCGCGGCTTCGCGGGCTGGACGTGGACCCCTTCAACTTCCTGGCGCTGCGCGCGCTTCGCCTGGGGGCGGCGTCGGATGCGCCCCGGGCGGAGGAGTCGCCGTGAGCGACAGCGGTATTCATGGCGGCTTGGGGCACATGCGTGCTTCGCGCGTGGCTCGTGGCGTCGTCCTGCGCTCAAGAGGTGCGCCGTGAGGGCCATCGCCCAGCGACTGTTGCGGCAGGTGGTCCTGGTGCCTGTCGTGGCCGTGGCGTCGTACTTCCTCATGGCCTCGCTTCCGCTGACCACGGAGACGGACGCGAAGCGGCAGGTGTCGCGTGAGCTCGCGGCCTCGTACCGGAGGGACTTGGGCATCGGCGAGCCGCTGGGCTTCCTGCGCCCGTGGGAGAAGCTCTTTCGCGGCGAGCGTCTGGGCACGAGCGCCCAGGGCATCACCGGCGATGAGCTGCTGACGAAGCTGTCTGGCAGCGTAGGCGTGGGCTTGATGGCGCTGCCGCTCGCGCTGACGTGGGCCCTGGGCTTTGCCTTGCTTCGGACCCGGTGGAGGAAAGGCCGGTGGGCCGCGCTCGGGGATGTGGTGCCCGCCGTGGCGTTCGGCACGCCCGTCTTCATCCCCGCGCTGCTGCTCGCGCCCGGCGTGGTGGAGCGTGGTCACCTGCTGCCGGAGCTGTGCGCGGCGCTGGTGACGTCCATCTGGCCCGGCATCTTCCTGGGCACGCTCGTGGGCGACTCGCTGGAGGCGGAGTTGTCGCGCGACTACGTGCGCACCGCGCTGGGCAAGGGCCTGTCGCGCGCCGCCGTGCTGCGCCGTCACGTCCTGCCCAACGTGTGGCCCGCGATGCTGGACGCCGTGGGGCCGGTGGCCACGTCGCTGCTCGCCGGTTCCTTCGCCGCGGAGCGCGTCCTGGGCCTGCCGTACTTCGGCCAGCTCTACGTCCTCGCCGTGCTCAACAAGCAGGTGGCCGTCGTCGTCGTCGCCACCACCACCTTCGCGACCCTGCTCGTCATCGTGAGCCTCGCGGTGGAGGTGCTGCGCTACGTCGTGGACCCGCGCTCCCGGGAGGCCTCGGCATGAGCCGCGTTCCCGTGCGCGCCCGCGTCGGCCTGGTGCTCCTGGTGGGACTGGGTCTGCTCAGCCTCGTGGCGGGGCGGCTCTTCCCGGAGGCCCTGGCCAGCACCTGTCCGCTGGGCATGGACCCCACGCGCCCGGACCGCACCGTCTGCGAGCTCGCCTTTGGCGGGCTCTGGGTCTCCCTCGCAGTGGGGCTCGCCGCGGGCGCGCTCTCCACGTTCATCGGGCTCGCCGTGGCCGCCGTGGCGCGACTGTCCGGCGGCGCGGTGGAGCAGACGCTGCTGCGCGCCGTGGACGCCGTCTTCGCCCTGCCGGACGTGCTGGTGGTGATGGTGCTCCAACTCACGGGGCAGTCGCTCTCCGACGCGGGCGCGGGCGGCGGCCTGGGCCCCTTCGGCCTGATGGTCGTCTCGCTGGCCCTGGTGGGCTGGGCGGGGCCCGCGCGCATGTTCCGCAACCGCCTGGCGACGCTCGAATCCCAGGAGTACGTGGCCGCGTCCCGGGCGCTCGGCGGAGGCGGCCTGCACCTGCTGCGCGTCCACCTGTGGCCCGCGCTTCGACCCTTCGCGCTCGCGGTGTTCCTGTCGCGGCTCCCCGCCGCCATCCTCACCGAGTCCACCGTGAGCTTCTTCGGCATCGCCCGGATGGAGCCCATGTCCCTGGGCCGCTACCTGGGCACCAGCTACGCGGCCCTCATCTACGAGGGCGGCGGCCGGGTGGTGCTGCCCGCCTGGGCGCTGCTCGTGCTGCTGGTGCTCGGTGCCTCGCTCGCCTCCCAGGCGCTCTCCGGGTCCCCTCGCCGGGGGACCTGACGAGCGCTGGAGTTGGGGCCCCCGCCCCGGTGCGACGTGGAATTCCCAACGTTGGGGAAGGCGTTGTCCACACACGGAAACCTTTTGCCCACATTGGTGCCTCCATGTCCCTGACGCCTAGCGAAGAGCTTGCCACCTTCACCGAACTCGACAGCCGCGAGCGCGAGGAGCGCACGGACTTGCTCAAGCTGGAGCCCGCGCGCGCCGCGGTGCTCGTCGTCGAGGATGATCCATCCCACCGCGAAATCCTCGTGGAGATGCTGGCGGGCTGGGGCTACGAGCCCCTGCCCGTGGGCAGCGCCGAGGAG
The DNA here is from genome assembly GCF_006547355.1 of Myxococcus sp. AB036A. Classification (NCBI taxonomy): domain Bacteria; kingdom Pseudomonadati; phylum Myxococcota; class Myxococcia; order Myxococcales; family Myxococcaceae; genus Myxococcus; species Myxococcus sp. AB036A. The sequence continues at coordinate 31,079 of NZ_VHLC01000093.1, forward strand.
GCTGAATTCGCCGTGCGCAACAAGCGCATGGACGCCGCCATCGTCGACGTCTTCCTGCCCGGTCGCAGCGGCGCCACGCTGATGTCGCGGCTGCGCGAGCGCTTCCCCCAGTCCGTCCTCATCGGCGTCAGCGCCCTGAGCGACGCGGCCATGGCGCGCAAGTGCAAGGGCCTGGGCGCGGACCTCTTCATCGGCAAACCCCTGGATCCCCAGCGGCTGGCCGAGGCCCTCCAGTCCAGGCATACGAGCTGGCACTGATGCCCCCTCTGGCCAGGGGCGCCGGGGCGGGTTCCGGTTGCGCCATCCGCGTGAACGGTTGATGCTCCTGGGGTGAAGAACCTCGCTCCCGGCTTGCTGCTGGCCATGCCCCAGCTCGGCGACCCGAATTTCTATCGCTCGGTCGTCTTGATGCTGGAGCACTCGGAGACGGGCTCCATGGGGCTCGTCATCAACCGGGGGGCCCCCCTGACGCTCGGTGAACTGGCGCGCGGGCAGAACCTGGGCATCGCCGCCGGGCGGAAGGAGCATGCCGTCTACCTGGGCGGCCCGGTGGAGCCCCAGCGGGGCTTCGTCCTCCACGACGACACGGAGCAGCGGGAGAAGCACTCGGTGCTGCCCGGCCTGTTCCTGAGCGTGACGCTGGACGCGCTGGGGCCGCTCCTGACCAATCCGAACCCGCGCCTGCGCTTCTGCCTGGGGTATGCGGGCTGGGGCCCGCGCCAGCTGGAGAGCGAGATTGCCGCCGGCTCCTGGCTCTTCACCGAGGCCACCGCGGAGGCGGTGCTTGGCCACGAGCCGTCGAAATTGTGGGATACGACGCTGCGTGGCATGGGGGTGGACCCCGCCATGCTGGTGATGGGAAGGGGAATGAACTGATGCTCGACGCCGAATTCATCCGGGCCCGCATCCTGGAGGCCCTGCCGGGCTCCGAGGTGGAGGTGCGGGACTACACCGGGACGGGAGACCACTACGAGGCCCGGGTGGTGAGCCCCGACTTCGCTGGGAAAGCCATGGTGCAGCAGCACCAGCTCGTCTACGCGCCGCTCCAGCAGTGGCTGAAGAGCGGCGAGCTGCATGCGCTCGCGCTAAAGACCTATTCTCCCGAGCAGTGGAAGAAGCTCGGGACTCGCTAGAAGGAGCGGTACCCATGACGCCTGAACTCAAGGCCCGGTTGGAGCAGGAGACCCGGTCGCACAAGATTGTGCTCTTCATGAAGGGCAACGCCCTCTTCCCCCAGTGCGGCTTCTCCGCGCGGGCGCTGCAGCTGCTGCAGCCCCTGGGGCAGGTCCACACGGTGGACGTGCTCGCGGATCCGGAGATTCGCCAGGGCATCAAGGACTTCACCAACTGGCCCACCATTCCCCAGATTTTCATCAACGGGCAGTTCGTCGGCGGCTCCGACATCCTGATGGAGCTGGCCGAGCGCGGTGAGCTGGCCGACCTGGTCGCGGGCAAGAGCCCGGCCTAGCGGAAGACGGGGCCTCGGGGTGTGACGGGCGAGGGGAGACCGATTCCCCTCGCTGCGGCTAGGATGGAAGGCCGCCGCCCCGAGGAACCTCCGTGGTCACTGCTACCCGTCACAACACGCCCGAGAATCCGGACGAAGCCTCCGCCGAGGTGCCCAACGCGGGCCCCGCCGTCGAGGCGAACGTCCCCGTCGCAGAGAACCACGCAGCCGTCGCCCTGACGGACACCGTGTTGCCGGCCCAGGCGCCGGGCGTGGTGGTGGACCCGGACGACCTGGTCGACACGGCGAAGACGCCCACCCTCATGGACAAGGTGCAGCAGTTCCGCGCCCGCCATGAGAAGTGGGAGATGGCCGTCTTCTTCTTCGGCGGCTTCATCTACGACGTCCTCACCATCAGCCGCATCGATGACACGCTGACGCTGGCGCAGAACTTCGGCTACCTGCTGGTCCTCACGGGACTGCTGCTGCTGGAGCAGCGCTACCCGGATGGCGTCGAGCCGCCGAAGTTCCTGCAGAAGGTCTGGCGCTGGCGCGAGGACGGCATCCACTTCCTCTTCGGAAGCCTGCTCAGCGCGTTCATGCTGCTGCTCTTCAGGAGCACGTCGGGCGCGCTGCCCTACCTGTTCGTGGTGGGCCTCTTCGCCCTGCTGGCGGCCAACGAGTTGCCCCTGTTCCGCAGGCTGGGGCCCATCATGCGCATGGTGCTGCTCAGCCTGTGCGTGACGATGTACTTCGTCTGCCTGCTCCCGGTGGTGCTGGGGCGCATGGGCTTCTGGGTCTTCCTGCTGGCCGTCGTCATGGGCTGCGCGAGCATCTTCGGGGTGATGCGCCTCATCCGGCGCTGGCGGCCGGACAACCGGTACCTGCTGCGCAACGTGGCCATCCCTGGCTTCGGCGTGCAGGCCGCGCTGCTGGGGCTGTACCTGGTGGGCGTGATTCCGCCGCTGCCCGTGGCCGTGCAGTTCGCGGGCATCTACCACCAGGTGGAGCGGGTGAGCCCGGGCATCTACCACCTGTCCTCGGTGGACTCCGGCGCCTGGTACAAGCCGTGGACGTGGGGCGGGCCGGACTTCCTGATGCAGCCGGGGGACAAGCCCTACTACTTCTTCCGCATCTTCGCGCCGAAGCACTTCCAGTCGTACAAGGTCCGCGTGCGCTGGTACTTCGACGACCCGCAGAAGGGCTGGACGACGTACGGCAACGGCTTCATGGCCACCGTCAGCAGCAACGGCACGGACGGCGGCTACCGTTTCTACGCGACGACGTCCAACCTGAAGCCCGGCAAGTGGCGCGTGGTGCTGGAGACGGAGGCCGGGCACGAAATCCACCGTCTCAACTTCACCGCCGGGCCGGATGCGAACCCCGGGCCCCGCGTCTTCGACGTCGCCGTGTCCACGCTCAAGGACGTGAAGCCCCTGGCGCTGTCGGAGTGGCAGGAGCGGGCCGCGGCCGCGGCGGCGAAGCCCGCCACCGCCGCGCCGAAGCCGAAGTAGCGCGCCGGGCCTACTTCTTCTTGCCCTTCCGGGCGGCCTTGTCCGCCGCCCAGAGGGACTTCATCCACGCCTCCACGTCCTTCGCCTTGCGGGGGATGTCGGCGGAGAGGACCTTGCAGCCGCGCGCGGTGACGACGACGTCGTCCTCGATGCGCACGCCGATGCCCCGGTAGCGCTTGGGCACGGTGAGGTCGTCCATCTGGAAGTAGAGGCCGGGCTCCACCGTCAGCACCATGCCGGCCTGGAGCTTCCCGTACTTGTAGGTCTCCTGCCGGGCCTGGGCGCAGTCGTGCACGTCCAGCCCCAGCATGTGGCTGACGTTGTGGAGCGAGTAGCGCTTGTAGAACTGGTGCTCGTCCTTGAGCGCTTCCTCGGCGTCCTCGAGGATGCCCAGGGCCTCCAGGCCCTCCGCGAGCACGCGCATGGCCGCGCGGTTGGGCTCCATGAAGTCGTTGCCCGGCTTCACCTCGGCGAAGGCCGCGTCCTGCGCCTCCAGCACCAGCTCGTAGATTTCGCGCTGCTCCTTGGAGAACTTCCCGGAGATGGGCAGGGTGCGCGTGATGTCCGCGGTGTAGAGCGTCTGGCCCTCCACGCCCGCGTCCAGCAGCAGCAGGTCGCCGGGAACGAGCGGCCCGTCATTGTGGTGCCAGTGCAGGATGCACGCATGGGCGCCGGAGGCGGCGATGGTGCGGTAGCCCACGTCGTTGCCTTCCACGCGGGCGCGGAGGTTGAAGATGCCCTCCACGTAGCGCTCCGTCTTCGCCGTCTTCAGGCCGCGGATGACGTCCTCGAAGCCGCGGTGCGTGGAGTCGATGGACGTCTGGAGTTCACGCAGCTCCTGCGCGTCCTTGAGCAGCCGCATCTCCGACAGCGCCTGGGCCAGCCCCTTGTCCTTGTTCTTCTCAGCGGGCTCCGGCACGGCGCCGTCCACCTTGGGCGACAGGCCGCGCAGCAAGCGCGTGGGACGGCTCGCCGCGCCGCTGAGGCCGGAGAGGAAGTCCGGCAGCTCGTTGAGGCTCCGGGCCTGGTCCACGCCGTAGCGGGCCTGGCTCTCCTTCACGCCCAGGCGAGGGCCTTCCCACAGCTCCCCCTTCACGCGGTCGGTGAAGAACGTGGCGTCGGTGCGGCCCGGGTTCGGCTCCACGAAGAGCACGTCGGTGTGGCCCCCCTTCTCCTTGGGCTGGAGGACGAGGACGCAGTCCGGCTCCAGGTTGCCGGTGAGGTAGTAGAAGTCGCTGCCCGGCCGGAAACGGAAGTTGGTGTCGTTGGCGCGCACCTTCTCGTGGCCGGTGGGAATGATGAGCGTCTCGCCGGGGAACAGCTTGGAGAGCGCCCGGCGGCGGGCCTTGAAGGCCTCTGCCTGCTTGATTTTCGGGGGCAGCTTCTTCGCGCGCGGCTTCCACGACTTCATCATGAAGTCGAGCAGGGCCGGCGGCGGCACCGTGTCGTGCGTGGCGGGCTTCGCGGGCGCTGCCGCGGGGGCCTGCTCCTCGGAGGTAACAATCGGCTGTTGCTCGCCCAGGGCGGGCTGAGCGGCGGCGGAAGAACGGGTCGTGGCCATGGACAACTCTTCACCCGACCACGGCGCGCCTTCAAGTCAGAGTTGTCGTGGGCGGTGCCGCAATGTCCTCCCGAAGAAGCGCCACCTGCCCCAGGAGGACGGGCACGGCCGTCTCCACGCGAAGAATGCGGGGCCCCAACGAAAACGGGTGGAAACCATGGGCTTCCAGGAGGTCGGCCTCGAAGGGCACCCAGCCGCCGTCCGGTCCAATGGCCAGTACGACGCGCTGGGCCAGACCCACGCCCAGCGCTCGGAGCGACTGCCTTGCGGGCGGGTGGGGGAGCAGGCGGAGCGTCTGGGGGCCGAAGAAGGCGTCGAGCTCGTCTTCGACGAAGGGACGGAAGCGCTCTCGGACCAGCACCTCTGGGAGGCGCGTGTCCCGGGCCTGCTCCAGTCCCTGGATGAGCAGCTCGCGGACGAAGGCGGGGTCCAGCACCTTGGAGTCGAAGTAGCTCTTCTCCACGCGCGCCGCGTTGAGCAGCACGATGCGGTCCACGCCCAGCGAGGCCACCGCGGGCAGCACCTTCTTCAGCGCCTTGGGGCGGGGGATGGCCAGCAGCAGGTCGATGCCCGCGCGCGGAGGCGGAGGCTCGGTGAGGGTGACGCGCAGGTGCAGCACGCCAGCGCTGTTCTCCAGCACCTCGCCGGTGCCGGTGAGGCCTCCCAGGTGTCCTACGCGAAGGGACTCGCCGGGCTCGGCGCGCAGCACCTCGCGGGCGTGCTGGGCCCGCCGTCCGGTGAGGCGCGCGGTGCCGTCGGGCAGGAAGTCTTCGTCCAGGAGGAGCAGCAGGTTCACCGGGCCTCTGTACTCCGTCGCCTGGAGGCTTGGGGAATCTTCGGTCCAGGGGCGCGGTGCCCGGCCGCCGTTGCCCCGGGGAAGCCGGCCCCCGGGCACCCGGCCTGCCCGGCCCTCCCGTGGTGGGACTTGCCCCTGCTCGGAGCGTGCCGTAAAGGCGATGGCCGTGCGTAACCTCTGCCTGCGTTGCCGCCGTCCCGAGAGCGCGTGTTATTGCGCGCAACTGCCGCCCCGGTTGGAGACTCGCACGCGCGTCGTGTTCCTCCAGCACCCGCGCGAGAGCCGCGTGGCCATTGGCACCGCGCGCATGGCGCACCTGTCGCTGAGCAACTCCGAGCTGCATGAGGGCGTGGACTTCACCGGCCACCGGCGAATCGAGGAGCTGGCCGCGCAGCGGGACTCCGTCGCGGTGCTCTTCCCGGGCGAGGACGCCATCACGGTGGAGGAGGCGCGGCTGAATCCTCCCAAGACGCTCATCGTCGTGGACGGCACCTGGCCGCAGGCGAAGAAGGTCGTGTCGCGCAACCCGGTGCTGGCCGGGCTGCCGCGCATCGGCTTCGTGCCGCGCCGGCCCAGCAACTATCGCATCCGCGCGGAGCCCGCGGACCACTGCGTGTCCACCATCGAGGCGGTGGTGGAGATGCTGGGCATCCTGGAAGGGGACGCCGCGCGCTTCGACACGATGCTGCGGGCCTTCGAGTACATGGTGGATACGCAGTTGGAACGGCAATCCACGCGCACCTCACCCAATCGGCGCCGCATCTACTTCGGGCCGTGGCGTCCACCGCTGGAGCTGCGCGCGCTGGCGGAGCGCTTCGAGAAGCTCGTCGTCTTCTACGGGGAGGCGAACGCGCACCCCGCGGGCGGCGAGGAGATTCCCACCGAGCTGGTGCACGCGGTGGCGTGCCGTCCGGCCACCGGCGAGCGCTTCGAGGCCATCATCGCGCCGGAGCAGCCCCTGGCCTACAGCACGCCGCTGCACGTGGAGTTGTCGGAGGACATCCTCCGCGCGGGCGAGCCCCGGGCCGAGGCGATGAAGCGCTTCGAGGCCTTCCTCCGCCCCGATGACGAGCTGGCGGTGTGGACCACGTTCGCGCTGGACCTGCTGTGGGCGGGCGGCATCACCCGGCGTCCGGCGAGCAGCGTGCGCCTGGCCACCGCGCGCGCGCTGAAGGGCAAGGCGGGCGGCGTGGAGCAGGCGATGACGCTGTTGCAGGGGCCGGAGTTGCCGCAGTGGGCCCCGGGCCGCGCGGGCCGGCGCATCCGCGCGCTGGAGTCCGTGGTGCGCGAGCTGGTGGCTCGCGGCAACGCCACCGAGCCACCTCAGAAGCTGCCGCGCACGGGCAGCTGAGGCCGAGGCCCGTTCCCGTCCGCGCTGTGCGTCGCGGGCGGGCACATGGGGCCGTCAGCTCCCACGCGCCTCAGGGCAGCAGTCCCGTCTTGGCCTCCTTGGCGTAGCGCCCTCGCGGGAAGTCGTTGAGGTACTGGCGGTATTCGTCCTTGGCCCGGTGCGATTCGAGCTTCTCCTCGAAGCACCGCGCTCGAAGGTAGCGCGCCTGCTCGCGGTGGGACGCCCTTGGGCTGCGCTGGGCAATCTCGTCCAGGCCTACCAGGAAGCTCTCGCACTTGCGCGAGTTCACCTTGAGCCGGGCGTAGCCCAGGAATCGCTCGTCGGCGTCCTTGGACATCAGCGCCATGGGAATCAACGGCTCGCGCTGCTTCGGTGATTGCTTCGCCACGGCCTCCGGAGGCGGCTGGGGCTCCGTCGCGGGCGGCCTGGGGACGTTCACCGACGGCACGGGGTAGGGCGCGAACTCGTGGTTCGGGTCCACGGGGGCCGGGGGCGCGGTCGGGGTGCTTCCCGCGG
>NZ_VHLC01000094.1:0-38099 GCF_006547355.1 Myxococcus sp. AB036A
GTGTATAAGAGACAGGGCCAGGCCCCCCGTGCTTCGAGCCCCGCTCCGTGCTGGAGCGTGATGTCCTGTCCTATTGCGCGTGGCGTGCCACACACGGGTCCCGGTGGGCACACCTGAGCGCCCCAAGTCTTTTCAATGGGTTATGGATTCGGGTGCCCTTTTCACGGGGCTGTGCGGGGTGGTGACAACTGTCATCACCGGTGACAACCGTCATCACCGGGACGGCTCCCAGGTGGTGACTCTTGTCACCGGTGGCCCATCCCGGGCGGGGCACGTGACACCTTGGCAACGGCGGGGCGGGGCTTGCTTCCCGCGCGGGCCTACAGCCCTCCGCGCAGCTCCAGCTCGCTCCACAGCGCGCCGTCGCGCTCCCGTAGCAGGAAGGCGAGGCGCCCCTGGTGGAAGCCCCGAATGGGGGCCTCCGGGTCCGGGAAGCCGGAGGGCAGCGCCCAATCCGCCGGCCGGAGGCCGCTCGCGGGGACGGGGCGCTCGCGGCGCAGCTCGCCCACCTCCGCGTCCGTGAGCGTCCGCACGCGGGCCCAGGGCAACAGGTCGCGTCCGTGCAGCCACACCCGCTGCTCCGGCTCCGGGTCCTCCCACGGGCCAATCGCCGTGCGCCGCAGGGTGGACAGGTGCGCCCCGCAGCCCAGCGCGCGCCCCACGTCGCGAGCCAGCGAGCGCACGTAGTAGCCCCCACGGCAGCTCAGCCAGAGGCGACTGGCGCGCGGCAGGTCATGGGACAGCCAGCGCGCGGCGTGCAGGTACACGCGCGAGGGCGGCAGCTCCACGGCTTCTCCCCGATGCGCCTTCCGGTAGGCGGGCTCGCCCCCCACCTTCTTCGCGCTGGTGGCCGGAGGCACCTGCTCCCGCCAGCCCACGAAGGACGCCAGCGCCGCGTCCAGGGCCCCGGGCGTCAGCGCCGCCGTGTCTCCCTGGAGGACGGGCCGGCCGTGCAGGTCCCCCGTGTCCGTCTCCGTGCCCCAGACGACCTCTGCCTCGTAGACCTTGGGCACGGCGTGCAGCGTTTCGAACAGGCGCGGCGCCTGCCCCACCAGCACCAGCAGCAGCCCTTCCGCGAAGGGGTCCAACGTCCCGCCGTGGCACACCGGTATCCGCTTGCCCGGCTGCGCGGCCTTCGCCTCCTCCATGAACCGCTGCACCACCGAGAAGCTCGTGGCGCCCACCGGCTTGTGGACCCGGTAGATGCCCGGACTCAGTTTCCCTCCCACCGCGACCCTCCTGTGGCCTCCCACCCTACCCCGGCCGGGAGTGCGGTGGCGGAAGGTGGAACTCCCGCCATGTCCGCAATGAAAGACAATTCATGTCGTGCGCCGGGGCTCCGCGCGCTCGCAAGGCCAGGACCATTTCCCGCCTAAAAAACAAGCAACGGCTGCATTGCCCGTCCTTTGGCATTCACCTGGCAATCATCTCGAATCGGGAACGCCATGACAGGCGTATGCCTGCGTGCAGGTGCAGGACGGCCATCCCCGCAGTGCCTCGCATTTCCCCATGAGGTGTCTCCATGACGTCCCCGCTTCGCCCGGGCTGGGTCCTGCTGTCCGCCCTGACCCTGCTGCTGTCCACCACCACCGGCTGTGATGACGACCCGCCTCCGCCCGTTCCCGACGCGGGACAGCAGCCCACGGACTCCGGCACGGGCGCGGGTTCCGAGGACGCGGGGCCCGAGGCGCCCTGGGATGGGGGCTACACCGTGCTGGACGACCCCGGTGACTGGATTGACCGGGGAGCGTTCTCCGCGTGCCGGTTCACCGTGGAGAACCCCAGCCTCGAGGCCTGTGCGGATCCAGCGAACTTCGACATGTCGTCCTGCAACGCGGACCAGCTCGCCGCGGTGGAGCAACACGGCATCTATGTGGGCGACGGGCGGTCGGAAAGGCGGCTCGCGGATGGGGGCACGTCCGTCACGCCGGGCAGCGCCGCCTTCCAGCTCTTCGCGGATGGGGGAACCGACAAGGTGTTGGGCCTTCCCGTCACCACGCGGAAGACGACCGGCGGCACCTTCTTCCTCTCCGGCAGACAGTCGAATCCCTACACCGGAGAGCGCGTCGTCTCGCTGGCGGGCTGTGAGACGCCCAGGCCCGACGTCATCACCGGCTGCTATGTCCGTTGCACGGAGACACCCCGGTCCTCCACCCGGAGCACGGGCACCTTCGAGGCCGAGCGGGCGGAACGGCGCGGCGAAGCCGAGTCGTCCGGTGGGATGCGGCTCGTCGCCGAGTCCTTCGTGGACCTGGGCGTACCGGTGGATGTCTACGTCACCCACGGCCACGCCTATGTGGTGTCCGCCAACCGGGCAGGCCGCTTCGGCGGGCTCACCGTCTTCGACGTGAGCGACCCGGCACATCCCTTCTTCAAGGCCTCCATCAGCCTGCCGGGCGACTCGTATTGGAACGGCGTGTGGGCGAAGGGCGACGTGCTGTATGTCGCCAGCGCCGACACCGGCGTCTCCGTTTTCGACATCTCCAACCCGGGGTCACCGGAGTTCATCCGCAGCCTGCCGGACAACGGCTCCTCCAACGTGCACACCGTCCTGGTGGATGGGGACCGTCTGTATGCGTCCGACATCACCGACTTCGTGGGCAGCACCCGCGTCTACGACATCAGCGCGCCGCTGGCGCCCGTCCTGCGGCAGGTCATCACCCTGACCGAGAGCTCGTCGCTCGGCGGGCCCCATGACTTCTTCGCGTACGAGGGCCGCCTCTATCTCAGCAATGCGTATGGCGGTTACTCCATCGTGGACGTCACCGACCTGGAGAACGCGCGCCACCTGGGCCAATACATCTACCCGGGGTTCGGTGGCTTCGCGCACCACAGCGCGGTGGGTACCTTCGCGGGCCGCACCATCGCCTTCGAGGGCGGCGAGTTTCCGGGTTCGCACCTGCGCGTGCTGGACGTCACCGACCCGGCGAACATCGTGAAGATTGGCGAGCACCGCATGCGGTACTCCACCTCCATCCACAACATGATTCTCAAGGGCGAGCGGCTGTACGTCGCCTGGTATCACGAGGGCGTGCGCGTGCTGGACGTGGCCAACCCCACCCAGCCCCGGCAGGTGGCGCACTTCAACACCTTCAGGGAGACAGACCCGCACCGGACGGACGGCGCCTTCGAGGGCGCCATTGGCATCCGCGTGCCCGGGGATGGGTACGTCTACGTCGTCGACACGTCGCGCGGGCTGCTCATCTTCAACGAGCCGTGAGCCAGCAGGGGGCGTCACTTTGCGGCGCTCGCGATGGCTTCTATGCTGAAACACAGAGCGCCCGCGAAACGATGCGGGCGCCCCTTCTCCTCCTCCAGAGGCTGCACCTCATGTCTGTTCGTGCCGCGCGCCCGCTGCTGGCGCTTGTTTGCGCCGTTTCGTTGTCCGCCTGCTCCTCCTCGGAGCCCACGCCGCCGGAGCCCACGCTACCGACCTATAACGGCCCCTGGGAGGTGCTTCCGGAGCTGGGGGAATGGGTGGACCCCGGAGCCTTCGAGTCTTGTCCCGCGCAGACGTCCCAGGCGGCGTGCAACGCGCCGGAGACACTGGTGATGCCAGACTGTGACTTCGGCTCGCTCGCGGGCCTGGAGCGGCAGGGCGCCATCTACCGCGCGGAAATCCGGTACGAGACCCAGGTGCAGCCCGGCACCGTACGAGTCCTCCCGGAGAACGGTGGTTTCCAGTTCGATGCCTCGGGCCAGCCCATGTCCATCATGGGACGCAAGCCCCATGCAGCCACCATGAATGGCGAGCGGTTCTTCATCTCCTCAGAACCCACGAGCCAAACCGGGCTCCAAGACCGGTACACGTTCATCGGCTGTCACGCCCAGGGGCCACGGAGCCTCACCGGCTGCGTTCTCTGGTGCCGAGGCAGCACCCTGCGCCATAGCGGTAGCTTCCGCGCCGAGCGCATGACGTGGCGAGAGGGCGAGCCCGAGTCCGCCAACCTCCAGCTCCTGTCCGAAATGCCCGTGGGCCTGGACACGCCTGTGGACGTGTATGTCACCCATGGCCACGCCTATGTCGTGGCCATCGACCGGCGAGGCGTCGGCGGCGGCCTCGCCGTCTTCAACGTGAGCGATCCCTACATTCCCGTCCAGCAGACGGTCATCCGATTCGGCCATAGCGACTACTGGAATGCCGTGTGGGCTCGAGACAATGCGCTCTACGTCGGCAGCGCTCGCTCCGGCCTGCTCGTGTTCGACCTGGCCGACCCGCGGTTGCCCGCCTTCGTGCGCAACCACCCCAGCGGTGGCAGCCCAGTCGACGTGCACACCCTCTTCGTGGATGGAAACCGGCTCTATGCCATGTCGCCATCCCACAAGCAGACGCTCATCTTCGACATCACCCAACCGCTGGAGCCTCAGCTCCTCACCCGCTTCACGTATCCCAGAAGTGTGGGCTATCCGCATGACGCCTTCGCGTATGAGGGGCGCCTCTACATCAACCACCTCGACGATGGCTTCCTCATCGCAGGGCTGGACGGCGAGACACCGGAGTTGCTCGGCCGCTACATCTATCCCCATGTCTTCAGCCACGCCAACGCGGTGGGTACCTTCAATGGCCGCACCGTGGCCTTCGAGGGCGGCGAGACGATGGGCGCCCATATCCGCGTGCTGGACGTCACCGACCCGGCGAACATCGTGAAGATTGGTGAGTACCGCCTGCGCGGCCTCACCTCCGTCCACAACATGCTGCTGGTGGGCACGCGGCTCTACGTCGCGTACTACCATGAGGGCGTGCGCGTCCTGGACGTGTCCAATCCCTCGCAGCCTCGCGAAATCGCGCACTACAACACCTTCCGGGAGTCAGACCGGAACCGCACAGACAAGCTGACCGACGGCGCCATCGGCATCCGCGTGCCGGGAGACGGCCGCATCTATGTGGTGGACACGTCGCGCGGGCTGCTCATCTTCAACGACCCGTGAGCCCTGGGACTCACGCCTCGATGCGGTTGCGGCCGTTCTCCTTCGCGCGCAGCAACCGCGCGTCCGCGGTCCGCAGCAGCGACTCCACCGTGTCGCCGTCCCCCGGCGACACCGCGATGCCCGCGCTGAAGGTGACGTGGAAGGGCTCGCCGGTGTCACCGTCGAAGGTCATGTCCGACAGCTCCGCCGCGGTGCGAGCGAGGATTTCCGAGGCGCTGCCCGCGCTCTCCCCCAAGAGCCCCACCACGAACTCCTCGCCGCCCCAGCGGCCGCGCACGTCCTCGCGGCGGAAGCGCGCGCCCAGCAGCCGGCCCAACCACATCAACACGCGGTCCCCCGCCAGGTGGCCGTAGCGGTCATTCACCCGCTTGAAGTGGTCCACGTCCAGGAAGCACAAGGCCAGCGGCTTTCCCTGGCGCCGTGACTCGGCCAGCCGGGCGCGGAGCCCGTCCAGGAAGGGCCGGCGCAGCAGCAGGCCCGTCAGCCCATCCCGCTCCGCCCGCTCGCGAGACAGGCGCGTGCGCTCCAACCGGGCCTGCACGCGCGCTCGCAACTCCTCGCGCAGCACCGGCTTGGAGAGGTAGTCATCCGCCCCCGCCTGGAAGGCTGCCAGCCGGAACTCCAGCCCCAGGTGCGCGGTAATCAGCAGCACCGGCAGCTCCTGCCACTCCGGCGTGGAGCGCAGAATGCGGCACAAGTCGAAGCCGCTGGGCCCCGGCATCTGCACGTCCAACAGCAACAGGTCCGGCCGGTGCTGCGCCAGCGCCTCCATCAGCCCGTGCGCGTCGTTCAGCCCCACCACCTCAATCTGGTCGCTGGCGAGGGCCTGCGTCAGCGCGGCGATGGCGTCCGGGTCGTCATCCACCACCATCACCCGCGCGCGCTCCGGGCGGCGCGCCGCCACCATGCGCTCGGCCGCGGCGGAGAAGTCCCGCACGGTGAAGGGCCGTGGCAGGAAGAGAGACGCCCCCGCGTGCGCCGCCGCCACCCGTTCCTCCAGCACGTCCCGGGCACCCGTGACGGCCAGCGGCAGCACGGGCAGGCTCTCCTCCGCGCGCAGCGCATGCGCCACGGCCAGGCCGCCCAGTGGGCCGCCCAGGTCCAGGTGGACCAGCACGCCATCCACCCACTGCCGCCGCGCCACCTCACACGCCGCGTCCGCCGTGCGCGCCGTCACCACGCCCACGCCCACGCCCACCTGGCGCCCCATGCGCTCCGCTTCGGCCAGCAGCTTCGCGTCCTCGTCCACCACCAGCAGCACGCCCTCGGAGGACTGCGGCGGCGCGGTGGCGGGCTTCACCGGAACGGAGGCCGCGGCGGCCAGCGTGCGGAAGGATGCGTCCAGCGCCGCCACATCCACGGGCGCCCCAGCCCGGGCCGGCAAGAGCACCGCCTCCAACTGGCCCGCCCGGATGCTCACCTCCGCGAAGCCGTAGCTGCCCGCGGTTCCGTGCAACTTGTGGACAACCGTGTAGGCCTCCTCCAGCGCCGCCGCGTCACCCCCGCGCCCGCGAACGAGCAGCGCCTCCAGCGCCGCCACCTTCTCCTTCAGCCGGGCGCCGTACTCCGCGTTGAGCGCCGCGAGGCTGGCGGCCAGGTCGTCCACCTCCACGTCCACGTCCTCCGCCTCCTCCAGCGCCTCGGGCGGTGGCGGAGGCGGCAGGGCGGGCGCGGGGAAGAGCTGGTTCACCCAGACGAGCAGCTCCTCCGGCTTGTAGGGCTTGTGGATGATGCGCACCACGCCCAGTTGCCGCGTGAGCAGCTCGTGGCTCTTCAAGTCCTTCCAGAAGGCCGAGGCGAAGAGGATGGGCAGCTTGGGCTGCGTCTTGCGCAGCTCGCGAATGAAGTCCGCGCCCGTCATGCCCGGCAGCAGACCGTCCACGATGGCGGCGTCCACCGGCACGCGCGCGAGCACGGCCTGCGCCTCCGCCGCGCTGCGCGCGGGCTCCACACGGTAGCCCTTCTCACGCAGGAAGGTGCCCACCAGGGACTGCAAATCCTTGTCGTCCTCCAGGAACAGGAGCGTCCTGCTGCTCATGAGAGGTGTGCCTTTCTCGCCAGCAGGCCGTTGAGGAGGTCACGCACGGAGGAGACCAGCTCCTCTTCCGACGCGCGCGACTTGGTGAAGTGCCGGGTGATGCCCAGGGTGAGCTGCCGCTCATCCATGCGCGTCAAATCCCGGCCCGTGAAGACGATGAGCGGCGTGGCGCGGCCCTTGCCTTGACGGAGGATGTCGACGACCTCGAAGCCGTCCAGGCGCGGCAGGCCAACGTCCAGGACGATGAGGTCCGGTGTCGTCTCGCGCGCGAGTTCCACCGCGCTCTCGCCGTCCGCCGCCTCGAACACTTGCACGCCCAGCCGCTCCATCTGCGCGCACAGCGTGCGCCGGGTGCTGGCGTCGTCATCCACCACCAGCACGCGCGCCTGGCCCGGCTGCCGGGTGGCGTAGCGCAGCGACTTGAGCAGCCGTGACTCTTCCAACGGCCGGGGCATCCAGTCCACCCAGTGCGGAACGCCTTCCGCGTCCTCCGAGCGGCCGGACAGCGCCAGCACGGGCAACTCGTGCGTGCGCGGCTGTTCGCGCAGGCGCCGCACCCAGTCCAGCGCGTGCCCTTCCGGAAGCCGCATGTCCACCACCAGCGCGTCCGGCAGGGCCGTGTCCAGATGCTTCGCCGCCTCGATGAGGCTGGTGGCGCGCACCACGCGGTAGCCTTCGTGCGCGAGGAGCCCGCCCAGCAGCGACGCCAGCTCCGCGTCCGCCGTGGTCACCAGCACCTCATGGCGGGACGCGTCCTCGGGGATGACGGGCGGCGGCGTGACGGACGCGGGCCGGGCCGACTCCAGCGTGAAGGTGAAGGTGGAGCCCCGGCCCTCCTCGCTCTCCACGGTGATGTGGCTGCCGTGCTGCTCCACGATGGCCTGCGAGATGGCCAGCCCCAGCCCCGTGCCTCCCTTGGAGCGCGTGTCCGAGCTGTCCAGTTGCTGGAAGCGGCCGAAGAGGCGCGCACGCTGCTCCTGGGAGATGCCGGGGCCCTGGTCCACCACACTGAAACGCACCCGCCCGTCCGCCTCTTCCCCCACGCGCACCGTCACTCCCGCGCCCTGCGGGGAGAACTTCACCGCGTTGGACACTAGGTTGGTGAGCACCTGCACCAGCCGGTCCCGGTCCGCCTTCACCTGCGGCGTGCCTGTCACCTCGGCGTGGAGCGAGACACCCGCGCCATCCGCCATGCCGCGGACGCTCGCGAAGGTGGACTCCACCAGGTCCGAGCATTCCGGCGTGGAGACCTTCAGCTCCAGCTTGCCCGCCTCCATCTTCTCCAGGTCGAGGATGTCGTTGATGAGGCGGATGAGGCGTTCGGTGTTGGTGCGAGCGATGCGCACCATGTCCAGATATCGCCCACGATGCCACCCTCCAGCAGGCCCAGGGAGCCGCGGATGGAGGTGAGCGGCGTGCGCAGCTCATGGCTGACGGTGGAGATGAACTCGTTCTTCATCCGCTCCACCGCCTTGCGCTCGGTGATGTCGCGCACGAAGACGGTGTAGCGAGGCGGACCTTCTCCGGGCACGCGGACGATGGTCAGCTCCGCGGGGAAGGTGCTGCCATCCCTGCGCAGGCACGGGGACTCCAACCGCGTGGCCTGCCCCGACGCGGTATTCCGCCCCGCGGCCAGCACCTTCTGGCGGGCACCATCCGGCAGCTCCGCCGGGAGCGCCACGGAGAGGAAGTCGCGGCCCACCACATCCGCGGCGACCACCTGGAAGGTCTTCTCCGCCGAGGGGTTCAGCTCCAACAAGTCCCCGCCGCCGTCCAGCAGCAGGATGCCGTCCGGAGAGGCCTCCAGAATCGCGGCCTTGCGTGCCTCGCTGGCGCGCAGCCCGTCGTTGGCGGCGGACAGGGCACGGGTGCGCTCCTCCACCCGCCGCTCCAAGTCCGTGTTGAGCGCGGCCAGGTCGGCGGTGGCTCGCGACAGCCGCACCATCACCACCAGCACGTAGGCCACCAGCGCCAGGGAGACGATGAAGAAGATGATGCGCGAGCGCTCGTTGCGCGCCTGCGTGCGCTCGTAGAGCTCCAGGTAGGTGTTGATGAGGCGCTCCGCCCGCGTGCTGACGGTGCCCTCCAGCAGGGCCTGGACGGCCGCGTCCGCCGCTTCCTTCTCACCCCGCGCGTCCGCGGCGCGGGCTCGCTCCAGCAGCGCGGCACTCTCCTCCAGCGCGCTGACGAACAGGTCCAGCGCCGCGTTCATCGTGCGCCGGTCCATGGCGGACAGGAAGGAGGGGAACTGTCGCAGCGCGTCCGCGCGGGCCCTCAGCGCGGTGAAGTCCTCCGGGTCCGAGCCATGGAGCGTGCGCAGGCCCATGCGTTCGCGCAGCACGTCCATCTCCAAATCACCGCTGGCCACGCGCAGGTGCCGCAGCGCGCTGCGGTAGCGGTCATTGTCGGAGGTGGCCCACGGACGGCCCATGGCGAACAGGCCGCACAAAAGCAGCAGCGCGCCCGCCGCCAACACGCCCGAGCGACGGGAGAGGCGAAGCCCCTGACTCACCCTGGCACCAGCTCGCGAATCTCCTGGGGCAACGTCATCGGGTCGAAGGGCTTCCCGATGACGCCCAGCGCGCCCAGCTCCAGGTAGCGGGCGACCTCCTGCTTCTGGATTTTCGCCGTCATGAAGATGATGGGCGTGTGCGCCGTGGACGCCTCGGCGCGCAGCCGGCCGAAGGTGGTGGGCCCGTCCATGCCCGGCATCATCACGTCCAGCAAGATGAGGTCAGGCTTCTCCGTGCGGGCCTTCTCCAGGGCCTCCGCGCCAGACGCGGCGAGCACCGTCTGCCATCCCCCCACACGGCTGAGGCTGAGATTGCCGATGGTGCGGATGTCATCTTCATCGTCAACGAGCATCACCTTGCGAAGGGTCGTCATGGCTGAGGCCGGACTCTACCAGGGCGGCTGTGCCCGGAAGCGGGCGCACCGGCGTCAGGGATTGGCCCTTCTCGTGGAACAGTCCGTTACCGGCCACCTGGTGATGCAGCGGGGAGACGTGGTCTCCGCGCGGAGAGGGCGCTACGGCACGCCCGTGAGCACGCGCCCGTCGTACACCCGGATGAAGCCCCCGTCCTGGTCCCAAATGGCGCTGAAGCCACCGGTCACCACGACATGACCTCCCGGGGTGAGCGCGAGGCCGCTGATACGGACCGGGCCTCCGCCCCCTGTGCTCCCCTCGACGTAGGTCACCGGGCCGAGAGCGCGGGTCGTGAGGTTCATCGCCGCGAACCAGCCTCGACCAATCTCCGTTCCGCCGTCGAGGAGTTCGTGCCCGCCGATGAGCAGCGTGCCGGAGGGCGAGAAGGTCTGCAGGGTGACCACGCCCGGCACGTTCGAGACCGCCGCGTTCCACTGCGTCATCCCGTTCGCACCAATCCACCGCTGGGTGAAGCCCTCGGTGGTTCCGTCCCCGGGGGAGAGGGTGCTCGTCGCGCCCTCGGCGTTGACGGCGAAGAGGTTCCCGATGTCCTGAGTCTCCCACCGGATGGCGCCCTCGGCGCTGTACTTCCGCAAGTAGGACTTCACGAACACCGACTGCCCGGACGTCGCGTCCCGGTTGTGCACGCTGCCGGCCAGATAGACCTCACCCTGGGCATTCACCGCCAGGCCCCAGGTGTAGTTGAACTGGCCCTCATTGAAGAGCAGGCTCCAGCGCTCGGCAGCCTGCGGCGAGACGGCGATGAGCTTGAGTTGACGCGCGATTTCATGGTTGCCCAGGCTCAACAGCACGTAGACGTGCCCGCTGGCGCTCACCGCGAGCTCGGGCCAGCTGGGATTCTCGGCAGCCACCAACGCGGTCCACAGCACGTGCCCGCTCGGGTCGTACCGGGTCACCCGCCCGGAGGAGTCCACCACGTAGGCATTGCTCGCGCCATCCAGGGCCATCGCCACCCCGTCGCTCAGGGAGACCGACCAGAGCACCTCCCCGGTGCCGCTGAGCCGCTGCAACTGCCCGGCCTCCAGGACGACGATGTCACCACCGGCCGAAACCGCCACGCTCCGCGGATGAGCGCCCCGCCGCGCCTCCCACCGCAGGAGGGAATCGAGCGCCTCCAGGGAGACGACCTTCGTCCCGTCGATGACGAGCGAGCAGCCGCCGCCCGCCACCACGACACAGTCTCCGCCCCAGGTCGGAATCCCCGCCGGCGCGGTCCGGAGGGTCACCTGCGCCTTGCGGACAGGCACCTTGCACGGCTCGCCGCAGAACCAGCCTTCCTCCTCGGCCATCACGTGCGCTCCGTCACCGGGCAGGCTCCGCACCTCCACATAGCCGACGCCCATGCCCTTGAGGACCGCACTGTCCACATCGGGAGCGCCCGCCACCTCGAGGCGGGCCTCGCTCGGCCCCGCCAGCCGGGGCGAGAACCGCACCCGCACCTCGCACTCCATGCCCGCGTCGAGGAAGCGCTCGCAGGTGTTGGCGGCGATGGTGAACCCGCTGCCCTCCACCTTGACGGACACGGACTCCACCGCCGACGGAGACGCATTGCGAATGGTGACGAGATGCTCGGGGGAGACCTGGCCCACCTCCTGCTCACCGAAGTCGACCGTCTCCCGGTCGATGATGAGCACGGCCGGCTTCCGTTCGTCGTCGGAGCACGCGGCGGAAAGGACAGACGCGCTGAGCAGCAGGGAGAGCAAAGGCTTGCGAAGCATGCGCGGCCTTCTAGGTGAGCCCCTGTCCGCGTGACAAGTGACTCCCCCTGGACCCACCTCGCGTGGAGCCCGCACAGACGGTGCGCCTGTGTCTGTCATTGGGCGTCGCCTGGCTCCGCCACGCAGTGCCCCTGCTTGCAGCGGGGCACGAAGGATGGGTAGGCACACTGGCCGGTGCTGGCGCAGATGGGAGACTCGGTGCAGTAGCGCAGCACCTCCTCGGCGGCCCGCGTCGCGAACTCCGCGCGGCTGGCGGTGTTCACCATCGCCGGGGGGCACTCCCCATAGCCCGTGCACCGGCCGTTGACGGTGACGGCCACGCAGTCACTGTCCTGCTGGCAGCTGTCGCGCTCCGTGCGCAGGCTCTCCAGCGCGCAGTGCACCGTCTTCAAGCGCGGGCAGTTGTAGTCCTCGTTGGCGCACCCCGGATACGTGTACGTCTCCTGGGGATGCAGGGGCAGTGTGCCCTCCGTGGAGTCAGTCCCATCCGCACGGCAGCCCAGCCACAACCCCACGAACAACAGCAACGCCAGCTTGCGCATCCGCATCTCCATCTGTGTCGTCGACCCCGGCCCCGCATCCTCACCAGAAGGAGCCGCGTCTCCAATCGAAGGTTGCCGGGTGCGTTGGATTGCCACGCCCTGGCCTGAACGGTTGTTCAAGGCGCTCACACGCAGCGGCACCCGCGGAACAGCCAAGACAACGAACGGGAGCGCCCCTGCGCACCTTGGCGGGTCCAGCGCGGAAGGCGAGCGGGCGGACGGGCGGACGGGTGGACGTAGCGGCCCCCCAGGAAGGCGTTCGACCGTGAGCCGCCAGAAAGACGCCTGTTCGTTGACTCCTGGCGGCTCCAGACTCCTTGTGACGCGGTGGACGCATCCGCGCTGTCGACTCAATCCACCCGGGCCGGGGTACGGAGGAGACACATTTGGGTGGGGCTGAGACAGCCGGAGACGCGCGCTACCAGGAGCTGTTCAACGGAGCGGATGTCTCCCTCTGGGAAGAGGACTTCACCGCCGTTTCGGCCGCGCTCGACGACCTGCGTGCCTCCGGCGTCCAGGACCTGCGTGCCTGGCTCGCGGCGCATCCCGGGTTCGTGATGGAGGCCGCGGAGTGGGTGAAGGTCGTGGATGTGAACGAGGCCACGGTACGCCTGCTCGAAGCGCGCACCCGGGATGAGGTGCTTCGCACCTTGTCCCTGTCCCGGTCCCACATCTTCGTTCCGGAGACGTCGAAGGCCTTCACCGCCGAGCTCCTCCTGCTCTGGGAAGGCGGCACGCGGCTGGAGCTGGAGACCGAGCTCCAGACCCTGGGGGGCCGCCGCATCGAGGTGATGCTCACCCTGACCCGGCCTTCGAGGGAGCGGAGCGACCGGGTCTTCGTCACCCTGCGGGAGGTTACCGCGCAGAAGGCGTCCCAATGGGCGCGCCAGGAGAGCGAGGCCCGCTTCCGGAACATGGCGGACCACGCGCCGGTGATGCTGTGGGTGACGGACGCCACCGGCCGCTGCATCTATCTCAGCCGGACCTGGTACGAGTTCACCGGACAGACGGAGGCAGAAGGCCTGGGCTTCGGCTGGCTCAAGGCCGTGCATCCCGACGACTCCGAGCGTTCAGGGACGGTGTTCCTCGGCGCCAACGCGCGGCGCAGCCCCTTCCGGCTCGACTACCGGCTGCGGCGCAAGGATGGTGAGTACCGGTGGGCCATCGACTCGGCCAGCCCCCGCTTCGGGCTGAACGGCGAGTTCCTGGGCTACATCGGCTCCGTCATCGACATCTCCGAGCGGAAGCAGGCCGAACAGGAGCGCGAGCGGCTGCTGGCCGCCATGGACGAGGCCATCCGGCTGCGCGACGAGTTCCTCACCGTGGCCAGCCACGAGCTCAAGACGCCGCTGACGCCGCTCAGCTTGAAGCTGCAGACGCTGACACGGGCCACCCAGGAGCAGCGCGGACCGGAGCTGCTGGAGCGGCTGCCCGCAGACCTGGAGGTCATGCAGCGGCAGGTGAAGCGGCTGTCGACGCTGGTGGGTGAGCTGCTGGACGTGACGCTCATCAGCAGCGGTCATCTGCGCCTGGAGCTGGAGCCGGTGGACCTGGGAGCGCTGGTCCAAGAGGTGGCCGCGCGCTTCGAGGGTGAGTCCCAGCGCACCGGGACGCCCATCCACGCGGAGCTGGACGAGGTGGTGGTGGGCCGGTGGGACCGGGCGCGACTGGAGCAGGCGGTGTCGAACCTCCTCTCCAACGCCCTCAAGTACGGCGTGGGTCACCCCGTCCGCCTACAGGTCGGCAGGACGGCGGAGCACGCCTGGTTCAGCGTCCGTGACGAAGGCATTGGCATTCCCCCCGAGGCGGTGGGCCGCATCTTCGAGAAGTTCGAGCGCGCCGTCTCCGAGCGACACTACGGCGGACTGGGACTGGGTCTGTACGTCACGCGGCAGAACGTCCAGGCCATGGGTGGAACCATCGACGTGCGAAGCACGCTGGGCCAGGGCGCCACCTTCACCGTGCGCCTGCCCTGCCAGATGTCCAGCGTGAACGCGGCGCGGGAAAAGGCGTCATGAAGCGCGCCCAGGCCGTGGAGGAAGTGCTGCGCGGCGGCGCTGAGCGCTAGCCCGTCGCCCGGCGCTTGCGCGCCGCACGCGCGGCGGGCTTCGCAGGGGCGGCGGGTGCCGGAGCCGCCGGCTGAGGCAGCACGGTGACGACGGCGTTCACCACCCGGGACACCGCGCGGAGCTGACCGGGCTCGAGCTCCCGCAGCTTGCGCGTCATGCGGCGCAGCTCCACCGGGTCTTCCTTCACCGCCTTGCGGGGCGTGACGGGCGCGCCGTCGGGACGGCCCACGCCCAGCAGCGTGTCCGCGGAGACCTGGAGCACGTCGCACAGCCGGCGCAGCGTCTGGGTCCGGGGCAGCATCTTCCCGCGCTCCAGGCGGCTGTAGACCTCCATGGCCATGCCCATGCGTTCGGCGACGTCGCTCTGGGTGAGGCCCAGACGCAGGCGGGCTTCACGCGCGGCGCGTCCCAGCACGGCTGCCAGCTTGTGGTCGACGGGCTCACGCATGACGGCCGAGGGTGGCACGCCCGCCGGGTCCTGCAAGTTTCCATCCGCCACCCTGGCGCATCCCCTCCCCTGAAACCTACCTCCCAAGTCAGGACACTACCTCAAAGGGCAGACGTCATGCTATGGACCTCCAAGGTTGAATCATGACGCCGCTTACAATGGCAGCCGCTGGAACCACGTCTGAATTGGACCTCCAAGGTCCCATGGGAGTTCATCCGTGATGCCGGGAGAGGACCTGCACCCGCTGATGCTCCAGGAGTCAGAGGAGGTGGGGGCCTTCCGAATCGTCCGGCGGCTGGCCACCGGGGGCTTTGGCGCCATCTTCCTGGCCGAATCCGAGACGCGCCGGCAGGTGGCGCTGAAGTTCGCGCTCCAGGGCCCCTCGGAGGAGGACTCGCCCGCGGCGGACGCGCGGACCTGGAAGGAGGTCCACGTCCTCATGCGCCTGGAGCACCCCAACGTCGTGGAGCTGCTGGGCTACCGGCGGTGGCCGGATGCGCGCGATGGCTACCTGGTCCTCATCATGGGTTACGTGGAGGGCCCCACCCTGTCCGAGTGGGCCCTGGCCGCGCAGCCCACGCCCCGGCGCGCGGTGCAGGTGTTCCAGCAGTTGGCGCTCACGCTGGATGCCATCCACCGCGCGGGCGTGCTCCACCGCGACATCAAGGGCAACAACATCATCATCCGCGCGTCGGATGGGCAGCCGGTGCTGGTGGACTTCGGCTCGGGGGACCATGCGTGCTCGCCCGTGCTGACCGAGGACACCCTGCCGCCGGGCACCCCCAGCTATCGCAGCCCGGAGGCCCTGCGCTTCTGGGCGCAGCCTCGGCCCGCGGGCTCGCGTTACGCGTTCGCGCCCACGGATGATCTCTACTCGCTGGGGCTGGTGCTCTACGAGGTGCTCACCGGGAGCTTTCCCTATCCGGCGCACCTGCCGCCCGCCGGGCTGCTGGCCAGCATCGAGTCCGGTGGCTTTCCCCTGCCCTCTGTCCGCAACCCGCGCGTCCCGAAGGCGTTGGACGCCATCGTGGCGCGCTTGCTGTCGCCCTCCGCGGCGGGGCGGCCTCCTTCGGGAGCGGCCCTGTTCGATGCGCTGGACGCGGCGCTGGCGGGCGCGGACTCGGCCTGGGATGAGCACCTGTTTCCGCCCCTCGCTCCCGAGGAGGCCATCACCGAGGAGGCGCTGGAGTTCTTCGACGGGGACGAGGAAGCGCGCGAGCTGCGCCACTGGATGCGTGTCCCGGAGCGAGCGCGCCCGCCAGCATCCTTCGCGCCGCCCACCGAGCCCGCCTCACCCTGGGCTTCGACGGAGGTCCGCGCGAGCACCTGGTGGCGGGACGCGCTGAAGCGACTCTGGGCCACGCTGCGCGCGTGGCGCTGAGCCGGCCCGCCACTCATTGGGAAGGGCCTGCGCGCCTGGCCCTCCGGGAAGTCCATTCACTTTCATTCAACCTCAGAGGTCCATGAGCCCATGATGACGCCTGACACGACGACCGAGGAGCTTCCTGGAGGTCCCCACAGGCCACGCGTGCTGTTCACCGTGGCCGGCACGGTGTTCGAGTTCGTCCGCAAGCTGGAGATGCGCTCCACGGGGGAACTGCTGATGTTGGCGCAGCGCCGCTACCGCAATGGCCTGAGCGGCCCGGTGGTGGTGAAGCGGCTGCGCAACCCCGCCACGTTCGTGGAGCGGC
Source organism: Myxococcus sp. AB036A (assembly GCF_006547355.1). Classification (NCBI taxonomy): domain Bacteria; kingdom Pseudomonadati; phylum Myxococcota; class Myxococcia; order Myxococcales; family Myxococcaceae; genus Myxococcus; species Myxococcus sp. AB036A. The sequence continues at coordinate 16,383 of NZ_VHLC01000094.1, forward strand.
GACGGCTGGTGGAAGAGGTGGACCTCACGTTCCGGCTCAACCATCCCGCCATCGCCAAGGTGATGCTGCTGAAGCTCTACCGCGGCGCGCCTCACGTGGTGATGGAGTACGTGGAAGGACGTTCGCTGGACACGGTGCTGAACCTGGCGGCCATGCGGCGGCGGCCCCTGTCCGCGGAGTTCGCGGCGCACGTAACGGCGGAGGTGGCGGAGGCGCTGAGCCACGCGCACAGCCTCACGGATGAGTGGAGCCGGCCGCTGCACATCGTCCACCGGGACGTGAGCCCTCGGAACATCCGCGTGGGCGTCCATGGCGAGGTGAAGCTGACCCACTTCACGGTGGCGGCCTCGTCGCTCTCCGGGCGCGAGGTGACGAGCCAGGAGCTGGTGAAAGGTGACATCGCCTATGCCTCGCCCGAGGCCCTGCGGCGACGGAAGGTGGATGCCCGGTCGGACCTGTTCTCACTGGGACTGGTGCTGCTGGAGCTGCTGACGGGCCGGCACCCGTTGATGGTGGATGACCTGGCGCCCGTGCAGGAGTCGGAGCCGCTGGAGCTTCACGCGCAAGGGCCGACGTGGATGCCCGTGAAGGAGGTGGCGGCGCGGATGGCCCAGGTGGGCCCGGAGCAGGTGGAGCGATTGGCGGCGGGGGTCGCCGAGCCCCTGCGGCGCATCCTGCTGCGGGCGCTGCGGCAGAACCCCTCGGAGCGATTCCAGACGGGCGCGGAGATGGCGGAGGCGCTGCGCGCGTGGCTGGATTCGCAGGGAGGCCACCGGGGTCGTCAGGCCATCGCGCAGGAGGTGGAGCAGGCCGCCGTGGAGGCGACGGTCCGACGCAACCAGGCGGAGCTGCTCGAGGGCGGGCTGCATCCGGAAGGGCTGACCGTGGAGGAAGCGGCCCTGGCCGGAGAGCCCTCGTCCGAGACGCCCCTGGGCGAAGCCGCGGGGTCCGCGGTCCGATTGTCACAGGTGGCCGAGCTGACGCTGGAGGCGCGCATCACCCAGACGGTGGAACCCGCAGCGGACGCGCGGCACGCCGCCACCGAGGCACCGGACGAGGCACGCCCCGAGGCACCGGAGCCCCCTGACACGGCCCCTGAGTCCACGACGCCCGAGGAGCCCGACACACCGTGACGCGCGTGGCGTCATGGCGGGCTCACAGCACGCCCATGCCGAACAACACGGCCACCAACACCAGCAGCGTCGCCAGGATGACCGCCGCCACGCGCAACGGGGAGATGGGCGCCTCGCCCAACACCACCTGCGCATCCTGCCCGTGCACCAGCACCCGGTACGGCTTGTCGCGGTAGCGGTAAGCCAGCACGTACACGGGCAGGGCCAACCGCTGGGTGCGCAGGCTGAACAGCGCCACGGCGACGTGGATGTTCCGGAAGCGGCTGCCCGGAATGACGCCCTGCTGGAGGCGCTCGCTGGCCAGGCGCTCCACCGCCTCCAGCACGCTCCGCCGGGCGCCCGAGCGCGTGGCCTCGAAGCGCTCGACGTGCGCGCCCTCCGGCCCCTGGGGCGTGTCCAGCCTGGAGCCTCGCTGGTAGTGGGGCGCCAACGCCTCGCACTCCCGCACCGTCAACCCGCGCGAGGCCGGCACCGGGATGCCCTCGAAATCGAAGCGCGTCCGGCCCGCGTGCGGCGCCCAGTTCGACCGCCGCGAGCCCGCGTTCGAGTCCGCCGTCCAGCTCACGTCCACGCCCGCGTCGAACATCCACGCCGGCCACCACACCGGACGCAGCGACTCCAGCGAGGCCTCCTGTGCCAGCCCGGACGGCCGGAAGAAGCCGCCCCGCCCCAGGAAGCCCATCAGCGCGCCGCGCGCGGCCTCGGTGTCCACGGTGAAGGGGAGCCAGTGCTGCGCCTGCTCCACCGGGTCCGCCGTCGTCTCTACATGGGTGACGGAGCCGCAGTAGTCACACCGGGGCGCCTTCGCCTCCACGGAGTACTCCACCGCCGCGCCGCAGCTATCGCACCGCACCACGCGGGCCCGCGCGCGCTCCACCGCGGCACGCGGCGGAGGCGGCGCCGTCAGCCCGCAGATGGGGCAACGCAGGTCCTCCGCCTCCAGCGCGGAGTCACAGCGCTGGCAGGGCGCCACCCTCACCGCTTCGGCGCTCATCGCCCACCTCCCGCGAGCAGCCAGCCCAAGGCCAGCACCACCAGCAGCGCCACCACGGCGGACAGCACCTTCCAGGAAGAGATGGGCGCCTTGCCATGGACGGCCCCCGTCTGCCCGTTGACGAGCACCCGCAGCGGCGGCGCGTCCTCCGCGTACTTCACCGCCAGCACCCAGACGGGCAGCAGGCACACGTCGAGCGCCTCCCAGTCCAGCCGGGACTGATGCTCCAGGCCCCGGTGCGAGTCCCCCGGCATGAAGCGCGACAACAGCCCGCTCACGCGCTCCACCGCTTCCTTCCGGGCCAGCTCCTGGCACTGCGCCAGCGTGAGCGAGGGCTCCTCCGCCACCCAGCCGGAGATGAGCGCCGGGGTGTAGCGAGCCAGGCCGCGCAGGTCGAAGGGCTCCAGCGCCTCCAGTTCCGCGTTGTCCAGCCCCTTGGACGCGGTGACGAGCACGTCCGCCACGTAGCCGACCCGCTCGCCTTCCAGCGAACGCCACTCCGTGCGCGTCACGGTGCGCGTGCGCGTCACCCGCTTCCCGTTCTCCGTCGTCGTGTACGTCTCCGTCTCCTGGTAGTTCTCCCCAATGGAGGCGCGGTAGCGCGCCTGCGCCAGCACGCTGTAGAGGTACGCGGGTACGTACACGCCTCGCACCTCGCCCGGCGCGGCGGAGCGGATGCCGGAGCGCGTGAAGCGGCTGCGCGAACGCAACCAGCGCGCCACATGCGCCTTCGCCGCCGTGTGCGTGAGCGCGAAGCCCAGCGCGAAGACGGGCTCGGGCACACCGGGCACCGGAGGACGCTCCACCACGGCGGGCGCGGCGCAGTAGGGACAGCGCGTGGTCCGCAGCGCGGGCTCCAGCACCAGACGCGCGCCGCAGGACTGACACCCCAGATGGAGCAACGGTCCGGCCATGGCGGACGGTGTCTGTTGGGATTGCTCGGCCATCCGTCAGTCTTGGCGCACCGGACCCCGGACGTCCATTCCGTCCGCCGGCCTGCCCTCCTGGCGTGCATGCCCGTTGGCCCGTTGCCGCGGACCCGTGCCGTCACGAACATAGTGTGGCGGAGGGAATCCATCATGGCTCAGCGCGACAAGCAGCAACAGCCGGGCATCCAGCCACCCGAGGATTACTACGGCCGTACGGAGGAACCGCGGCAACACGCTCCGGAGACAGAAGAGAGCGAAGAGAAGCGCGACCAGGCGGACGCCGCCGAGTCGTCGGAAGGCACGCATCGCATGCGCACCATCGACCCGACGGAGCGCACGCCCGGCGCCATCCTGGATGAGATTGGAGACGGGGATGGTCCGCGCAGCGACGCCGGCACCAACCCATTGCCCGACACCTACTGGAGCGCCTACCCCGACGGCGAACCCCAGAGGGAGTGAGCACTCACGCCGCCCAATGCATGTCAGCCCCCCTCTGTACTGTGTGCTCATTCGCCAGCACCCAGGGGGAGCGATTCCATGGCGGAAATCCGTGAACTGCCGCGCGTGTCCGTGAACAAGTTGGGCGAGTACCTCGTCGCCACGCCTGCGCGTCGCAAGCGCATCATCCACGACCAGAAGCACCCGCCGGAGCAGCAGTACCTGCGCTACCCGGAGGCGTCGCATGCGATTACGGACTTCCTCTGCCGGGGCATGGACCTGTCCATCCTCCGTGAGCACCAGCGCCGCTTCGCGTGCAGCGTGCCCCAGACGGAGTTCGAGGCGCAGCGGCTGCAACTGTGCTCGGAGGCGCTCGAGCGCTTCGCGGACCTGGTGCCCTGGTTGGATTTGGAGGAGACGCTCATCAGCGCGGTGGGCGCGGAGCCTCCCGTGCTGGAGGTGGCGGGCGTCACCATCAGCGTGCGGCCGGAGGTCGTGCTCCAGCGCATGGACAGACATGGCAACGCGCGCGTGGGCCTGATGAAGCTGTACTTCTCCAAGCACCAGCCGCTGGATGAGCGGTCGGGGCAGTACATCGGCACGCTGCTCCAGCGCTTCACCGAGCAGCACCTGTGCCCGCTGGGCCCGTGTGACCACCGCCTCATCCAGGTGGTGGACGTCTTCGCGGGGACGGTCTTCACCGCGCCGCGAGCGCACATCCGGCGACTGAGCGACGTGGTGCTCGCCTGCGAGGAAATCGCGGAGCGCTGGTCCGTCCACTGACGCGGCGAGCCATGGGCTCGGGTGCAGTGCTCAACGAAGCAACCGCCTGGGGCAATGCGGGGGTGGACACGTCGAAGGACTTCATCGAAAGCGATGGTCCTGCTTCGCGCCACCCGATTCCCCAGGGAGTTCCATGAGCACCGAGCACGCCGCCCCCGCCCTCTCCACGCGCGACTTCATCGACCTGGAGGAGCGGTATGGCGCGCACAACTACCATCCGCTGGACCTCGTCATCGAGCGGGGCGAGGGCTGCTGGGTTCATGACGTGGAGGGCCGCAAGTACCTGGACTGCCTGAGCGCGTACTCGGCGGTGAATCAGGGGCACTGTCACCCGCGCATCCTGGAGACGCTGCGCGAGCAGGCCGCGAAGGTGACGCTGACGTCACGGGCCTTCCGCAACGACCAGCTTCCCCACCTGTACAAGGCGCTGCGCGAGCTGTCTGGATTGAGCCGCGCGCTGCCGATGAACTCCGGCGCGGAGGCGTGCGAGACGGCCATCAAGCTGGCGCGCAAGTGGGGCTACACCGTCAAGGGCATCCCCGAGGACAAGGCGGAGGTCATCGTCTTCGCGAACAACTTCCACGGGCGCACCATCAGCCTCATCAGCTTCTCCACCGTGCGGAGCTACCGGCAGGGCTTCGGCCCCTTCACCCCCGGCTTCACCGTGGTGCCCTACGACGACGTGGAGGCGGTGCGGCGCGCCATCACCCCCAACACCTGCGCCATCCTGATGGAGCCCATCCAGGCGGAGGCCGGCGTGCTGATTCCGCGCGACGGCTACCTGAAGCAGGTGGCCGAGCTCTGCAAGCAGCACCGCGTGCTGTTCATGGTGGATGAAATCCAGACGGGCCTGGGGCGCACCGGGAAGACGTTCGCCTTCCAGCACGAGGACGTGCGGCCGGACGTCATCGTGGTGGGCAAGGCGCTGTCGGGCGGCTTCTACCCGGTGTCCGCTGTCATGGCGGATGACGAGGTCATGGGCGTGCTCCGTCCCGGCGAGCACGGCAGCACCTACGGCGGCAATCCGCTGGGCTGCGCCGTGGCGCGTACCGCCCTGGACGTGCTGCGCGACGAGCGCCTGGTGGAGCGCTCCGCCGAGATGGGCGCGTCGTTCCTGGCCATGCTGAAGACGCTGAAGAACCGCCACATCGTGGAGGTGCGCGGACGGGGGCTGATGATTGGCGTGGCGCTGGACATCTCCGCGCGGCCCGCCTGCGAGGCGTTGATGAAGGAAGGCGTGCTCTGCAAGGAGACGCACGACTCCGTCATCCGCCTCACGCCGCCGCTCATCGTCACCCAGGCCGAGCTGGACTGGGCCTTCGAGCGCATCAAGAAGGTCATCGAGGCGCTGTAGTCCCAGCGCCACCCGGGCACGCGAGCGACCGCGTGCCTGGGGTGGCCGCACCGGGGCCTCGGTTGCCCAGGCGTGCCGCCTTCCCCACCGTGTTGGAACAGCGCGCGGCCTGGGGCGCTGCGACAGGACGGTGGCCGGTGCTCGAAGCCCTCTGGGACAGGCGTGCGCTGCTCGTATCGGGCAAGGGCGGCGTGGGGAAGACGACGCTGGCGGCGGCGCTGGCCGTGGCCGCCGCGCGCGCGGGCCGCACCGTGCTGCTGGCGGAGTTGGCGCCAGAGGAGGACGGGCCTTCGCCCCTGGCGGCGCGCGTGGGTGCGCGCCAGGCGGGGCCTCAGGTGACGCGGGTGCGTCCCGGACTCCACTTCGTGCGGCTCTCCGCATCAGAAGGGCACCGGCACTTCCTGGAGCGCGCCCTGCCCGCGCGCTGGCTGGCCGACGCCGCGCTGCGCACCCGCGCCCTGCGCCGCTTCCTGGAAGCAGGGCCCGCGCTCCGGGAGATGGGGCTGATGTACCAGTTGCTGGCCCTGCTCCGGCGCACGCGGCCGGATGGACGCTTCGTCCACCCACTGACCGTCGTCGACCTGCCCGCCACGGGACACGCGCTGGCACTGGCCGCCCTTCCCCAGCGCGTGCTGTCCCTGATGCCCGGGGGGCCCATCGGACGCGACGTGCGGGAGGGGCTCGACTTCCTCCAGGATGCGGCGCGCACCGCGGTGGTCCTCACCAGCCTGCCGGAGCCGCTGCCCGTCAGCGAGGCACTCACCGTGGCCGCCGAGCTGCGCCGGCTGGAGCTGCCGCTGTCCGCGGCCGTCCTCAACCGGATGCCGGAGGACCCCTTCACGCCCGAGTCCCGCGCCGCCCTGCGCCGGATGCTCGCCGCGCACGGGCGGCACCAGGGGTGGCGTGAGCTGGAGCGGCTGGAGCGGGCCCGGGCCGCCTCCGTCCGGCTGTCACGCGCGCTGCGCGCGCCGCTGCTCACCCTGCCGGAGCTCCACGCCACGGGCCCCGCGCTGGTCGAGGCGCTGGCGGAGGGCTTCGCCCCCCACCCGGAGCACGCGCCCTGGCAGGAGGCCCTGCCGTGAGCCATGGACCGCATGGCGGTGGACCCCGGCGCGTGTCACAGGGGCGCACGCCGTGAGCACGGGCGCCCTGCGCCGGCTGCTGCGTGACAAGCGCATCGTCGTCCTGTGTGGCGCGGGCGGCGTGGGCAAGACGACGACGGCGGCGGCCCTGGGCGTGGCCGCCGCGCGCGCGGGACGGCGGGTGCTGGTGCTCACCATCGACCCGGCGCGCAGGCTCGCGGAGACCATGGGGTTGCAAGAGAGCGGCTCCGAGCCCACGTCGATTCCCCCCGAGCGCCTCTTCGCCGACGGCCCCTGGGGCCCGGGCCTCCTCGACGTGTGGATGCTGGACCCGCGCGCCATCTTCGAGCGCATGGTGCACCAGTTGGCGCCCACACCCGAGGCGGCGCGAGCGATTGTCGACCACCGCCTCTACCGCTTCCTGTCGGAGCTGGTGGCGGGCGTGCAGGAGTACGCCGCCGCCGAGGCCCTGGACGCCTTCCTCACGGACGGCCGTTACGAGTTCATCCTGCTGGACACGCCCCCCAGCCGGCACGCGCTGGACTTCCTGGACGCGCCCGGCCGGCTGGCGCGCTTCCTGGACGAACGCATCGTGTCGCTGTTCGGTCCGAAGAAGGGGGCGCGCGGCGGGCGGCTGTGGCACGGCGCGCAGGCGGTGGTGGACCGCGTCCTGGCGGGCATCTTCGGCGCGGGCTTCACCCAGGAGATGCGCGGCTTCATCGGTGCCTTCGGTGGCCTCTTCTCCGGCATGCGGCTGCACACGGAGCGGCTGCACCAGCGGTTGGCGTCGCCGGACGCGGCCTTCCTGCTGGTGACGTCCCCCGAACCCGCCTCCCTGCGCGAGGCCACCTGGTTCCGCGAGACGCTGGCCGCGCGGCGCCTGCCCTTCGCGGGCTACGTGCTGAACCGGAGCTGGGCCCATGACGACGTGCTCGCGGCGCCGGAGGCGCTGCTGGAGCACACGGGAGGCGACCGTCACGCGGAGCACGCGGTGGCCGCGCTGGCCCGCCTGGCCGCGGTGGAGCAGGAGCGGGCCCAGGCCCACCGCGACGTGCTCGACCGCCTCACCCGGCACCTTCCCTCCGGGACGCTCGCGGTGGCCGCGCCGGACGCGGGCGCGGAGCTGGAGGAATTCAGCGGACTGGTGCGCCTGGGTGACGCACTGGCCGCGGGGTGAGGAACGCCAGGGCGGGACGAGCACCCGCTCGCCTGGACGCCCGTCCCTTGGAGGCACGCTGCCTCACCACCAGCGTTGCAGTTTGAACCCGACTTCGCCCGAGGAGCGTCATGGCCCACAGAAGCATGGACAACGGCAGGGACGAAACCCACCGCGAGGCCGACGTGGCGCCTCCGGGCTCGCGTGAGCGCGCCGAGTCCGACCTCACCGGCTGGAACCCCGCCCGCGACGAGGAGTCCTCCACCCGGCAGGGCCGCTACTACCGCGCGGCGACGATGCGCATGGCCCTGCCGCGCACCCAGGTGGACGACGGGCCTCGCGAGGACATGTACGGCACGCCCCCGGAGGACAGCGGCCCCTACGGCCGGGATGACCGGGACAGCCGCTACGCCACCGGCTGGGGCCCCCGGCATGACACCGGCGAACAGGACGTCGAGCTCTCTCGCCAACGCGCCGACTACCGGCCCTGGGACCGCTCCGGCTACGGCGGCGGCAGCGAGCCCTCCCGCCCCCAGCCGCCCCAGGGGGAGTCCTACCGCGACGTACGCTTCCACGGCCGTGAACGCGGCTTGCACGGGGAGGAGCGCCATGGAGACGCTCGCCCCCGCTACCGGATGGACCGGAGCGCCTCCCTGGGCCCGGGCCGCGACGAGGCGAGCACCCACCGCTGGGCAGGAACAGGCGCGCCTTCATCCACCAGCGCACGGCGTGACGGAGCGAGCACCCAGGTCTACACCGCCGTCGCGGGCCGCCCCGAGGCGAGCACCACCCGCCGGGACGACCGCGCCCGCCACGGCCGCTGGCGTCACGAGCCCCTGCTGGCCCGCGAGGTGATGACGCGCAACGTGCGCACAGCGCGCCCGGAGAGTCCGCTGCGGGACATCGCGCGAATCATGAAGGACGAGTCCTGCGGCGTAGTCCCCATCGTGGACGAGCGGAGCCGGCTGGTGGGCATCGTCACCGACCGGGACCTGGTGGTCCGCGCCTTCACCGGGGGCCGCTCGCCGGAACAGCTCCGCGCGTCCGACGTGATGACGGATGACGTGGAGGCCGTCACGCCGGACGACACGCTCCATGACGTCATCGGGCTGATGGGACGCCGTCAGCTGCGCCGCATCCCCGTGGTGGAGCGCGACGACAGCATCGTGGGCATCATCTCCCTGGGCGACATCGCCCTGCGCGCCGACCACGACGAGGAGCTGCAACAAGCCCTGGAGCGCATCTCCTCCAAGCGCTCCTTCTGGAGCCGGCTCGGCTGAGCGATGCCGCGTTCCCTTCGGGTGCGGGCGGGCCCTGTGTCTGGCCCACCCGCGCCCGGCGCATGGCTCACGCCACGCCGGTCAGCACCACGGAGTCGCCCGTCTCCGACACCGTGAACTTCTTGAGGGGGAGGGTGGCCGGGCCCTGCGTCACCGCGCCATCGCGCGTGAAGATGGACGCATGGCAGGCGCAGAACAGGTCCGCCTCCTGCTCCCGGTAGTTCACCTCGCAGAAGGCGTGGGTGCACACGGAGTCCACCGCCGACAGCGAACCGTCCTGCAAGCGGAACACGAAGATGCGCTTGCCGTACCCGGAGGGCACCCCCGTCACCGAGCCGCCCACGTCACGCAGCTGGGGGAACTGGCTGAGCGGGAACACCACCTGCCCGTTCACCGCGGCCGGGAAGTCGCTCTGGCCCGCGCGCAGGTTGATGCGCAGCACGCCCGTGTTCGGGTTGTACTCCGCCGCGAACGTCTGCAGCGGCACGGTGGCCGGCCGATGGAGCACCGAGCCATCCGTGGCGCTGAAGCGCGACAGGTGACAGGGGCAGATGACGTCCTTGCCGTCGAAGCCCAGCGGGCACCCCACGTGGGTGCACAGCGACGACAGCACGGAGAAGTCGTTTGGCGCGCCGTCGTCCTTGGAGTGCACCACCAGCAGCGGCACCTGCTCACCCGGGACGCGGACCGTCAACGCGCCGCCCACGGGCTCCAAATCCGGATAGCGCGACACCAGGATGTCCACTGTCCCCTGCTCGCTGGCCGTGACGTCCGTCACCGGAGCGGGGTTGATGTCCGGCGCGCAGCCCGGCAGCGTCGTCGCCGCCGCGCTCGCCGCGCCTGTTCCCAGAATGCCCTTGAGGAATCCTCGTCGCGTCGAACTCACGTACCCTCCACCTCGAATACCAGCTTGGGCTCCAGCACCAGGACGTCGTCCACCTTCACCATCAACAGCGACGGGCGGTTGACGTTGTAGGCATCCAGGCTGATGTCGAAGCTGCCCTCGGCCACCGCCTCCTTCTCCGACTTGAACAGCACCGTCATCGGAATCTCCACGGTCTTCTTCACGCCGTGGAACGTCAGCTGGCCCTTCACCTTCACCGGCACCTTCGCCGGGAAGCTGGTGGGCGGCTTCACGCCGGTGGCCACGCCCTTGAAGTCGATGATGGGAAACCTGGCCGCGTCCGTCGTCTCCAGCATGTGCGCGTCGCGGTTGGCGTTGCCCGAATCGAAGTCCTTTACGTTGGCGCGCACCGCTACCTGGAGCGTGCCGTCCGGCAGCAGGCGGGCCTTGCCGTCGCTGGGCGGCGCCTTGCCCACCACCTCATGCAGCTTGTGCTTGAGCTTGTAGGTGAGGGAGCTGGCGTCCTTCTTGACACTATACGTGCGGGCCTGCGACTGCGCGACTGCGGGCAGCGCGAGCACCAGGGTGGCGATCAGGGCGATTCGTCGAGCAATCACGTCAACCTCCAGGGAACCACTACGAAAGGCATGCGCTTCAGAAGAACAGTGTGAAGACGCCGGCCGACACCGCGCCCAACGTCACGTAGCCGGAGATCTGGTGCGCGGTGGCCATGTCCGTCTCGGACAGCCGGCCAAAACGGTCCGTGGCCATGATGCCGAGGATGACTTGCGCCACCATGCCGACGGTGGCGAGCGCCATGAACATCTTGTGGACGGTGATGGTGTCCCACTGGAGCTTCTCCTTCTCGAAGGGCTCCGGCGCCAGCACCCCCAGCATTCCCACGGTGGCGAACAGCGCCGACGTGCCGATGGCGAGCCCCCGGTGCAGACCCAGCAGGTTGCGGTCATCACCGCCGCCGCGGAACGAGTCGTTGAACTGGAGCTGGCCCACCACCGTGGTGCCGACCAGACCGGCGGCCATCGCGAAGCCCAGGCCCTGGTGCAGCTTGAGCATGGTGCGGCGCCGGCCAATGCGCTTCTCCAGGTCCGGGTCCACCTGCGCGGCGGCCGCGGCTTCGGCAGGCTCCAGCAAGTCGAAGTCCAGCGAGTCGCCCTCTTCCGCCGGGGCCTCCCCGGACTTCTTCTGCGCGGTGGGCGCGTCGTCCGTCGGAGACAGGGGCTTGGCGGGCTCCACCTGCATCGTGGGCTGGGCCTGAAGCTCCGGGGCGTTCACGCCCCGCGAATCCACGGCCGGCGCGGCCTTCTTGCCCTTCTTCGCGGGCTTGCGCTTGGACGTGGCCTTGACCGGCTTCGCGGCCTTCGTCTTCGTGGCCTTCGCCTTCGTGGAGGACTTCACCGCCCGGGTCTTTTTCGCGGACTCGGTCTGGCGCTGCTGAGCCCAGGCGGTATGGGGGGCGGCAATCAACGACAGGACGACGAAGAAGGCAGCAAAGCGGGTCATCAGGCTTATCCGTGTAGACGCAAAGCAAACTGCCGGGTCAGGACCGGTCATCCGAGCGCGTGTCCTCCGCCACACCATCACCAACCCACCTTCTCCGAGGACGGAGCAAACGCTATCGCGTCGAACGGTACCGCCCAAAAGTCGGCGGACCGGCATCATTTTCCGCGGCCTCCCTGTCCGAACAGCGTCGGCAATCCGGGGACGCGGCGGCTGACGGTAGCGTCCGCACTTGAGAATCGGGAGGTGTCTGAAGGTCACGGCTCAGTGTCGAGCACCGGCCAGGGGTGAAGGGCGCGTCCGGGCTGGCGAGCCCGGCGGCTCACTTCACAGGGAACAACCTGACGCCCCGAGGCGGGGCGGCCTCACGCCTCACGCGGGGGTGGTGGCGGGGACTTCCGAGCGCGGCGCGTTGCCAGTGGTCAGCTCCAGGCCGAGCGCGTGCGGATCAAAGTACGCGTAGAAGCGGCGGATCCGGTCGCCATCCCACTCGATGATGGACACGCCCTCATAGGCCACCGCCGCGCCGTTGTGGGCGGTGCCCTGCGTCTCCCATTCGAGCGCGACGCGGGAGCCCGCCTCAATCATGTTGCGGAATGTGGACTCCACGCGTTGGAGGGTACCCTTGTACTCACGCCAGAACCGCCGGGCGCCCTCCTGGCCAGAGAAGACCTGCGGCGAGGCCACGTTGCTCACCTGTGCGTCGTCACTGAAGAGGGAGACGAGGGTCTCCAGGTCCCCCTCCTTCTCCAGCTTCGCCAGTGCATCCACGAACCGCTGCGCTCGCTCCGTCGCCATGCGCTGCCTCGCTCCTCGTGAAAGAGTCACCCAGGTGAAGGGTGCGCACGCCTCGAGGACATGTCCCTCCGAAGGGCCCGGCCCCTTGCCCTCCGGACGGCCGCGCGGGGGACTCGCCGCGGGGCCCGGTGGTAGACTCACGTCTCCGCGGCCATGACCTCCACGCATACCCGCCCCGCCGAGCCGACGAGCGATTCCCCTGTGGAGTCCCTGGCGCCGCTGCCTGCCACCCCTTCGCTGGCCGCGCTGCGGGACGCACTGAGCTCGCCCGGCGTCATCCCCTCGGAGGTGGACGCGCTCATCGCGGCGATTGCCCAGCATCCCGCTGAAGACCCGGAGGCCCTGCGCGAGCGAACGGACTACCTGCTGTCCCTGATGACGCTGCCGGGGGATGCCAGTGTCCAGACGGGGAGCGCCGGCATCACGGTGCGCACCGCGGCGGTGGAGGCCCTGCTGGAGCTGGGCTACCCGTATGCGCTGGAGGTCCCCCCGGACGCCCTGGAGCGGGCCCGGCGTGAGCGGAAGCTGCCGACGACGGCGGCCCCCACGCCCCGCTTCCTCCGCTCGCCCATCCTGGCGACAACCGCCACGCTCCTCTGCCTGGTGTTGCAGCTCGTCCTGATGGCCCTCCCGGATGTCCGCACGCTCGACGATATCGGTGCGTTGCTGACGCCCTACCTGCTGCCCGTCATCGCGCCCGCGCTGCTGGCCATCTTCGGAACCTGGACGAAGACGCGCCCGCTCCAGTACCTCGGAAGCCTGGGCCTGGGAATCCAGGGCCTGTTCTGGTTCGGCGGCGTCTTCATGCTGACACGGATGGCGACGAACGCGCCGTGGCTGTGGGTGGCCGCGCCCTGGTACCTCCCCTTCATCGCCTGCTATCTGGTGTGGCCTCGCCCCCTGCCGCCCCCCGAGGGGGATTCCTGAAGGTTGGGCTCGTGGCCCAGGTCCGTGTCCTCAGCGCGGCAAGGCCCGGGTCCACGCCTCCCGATTCCACCCCTCCTTCGCATAGGCCGCTCGCGTGGACTCAGGCAGCGCGTCCCAGGCCGTGCGGGATGCCAGCTCGGCGGGTGGTTGGAAGACGTTCCGATGCCCGGGGTCGAAGGATTGCTGGGCCCGCTCCGCCGTCAGGCCCTTCATGGAGAAGCCCGCCTCGGCGCTGGCCTGGCTCCCATCCGCCTTGAGCTTCGCTGACACGCCGCCCCCGAGCTCCGCTTTCTTCGCGTTGAGTGTCGCGTGCACCTGGAACAGCGAGCCGACCCCCACCGCGACGCGCTGCTCGCCGTCCGATGCCAGGCTGAGCTCCACGAGTCCCAGGTTCACCTTGACCTTCCTCTCCGTCTCGCCCGAGCTGTCGTGTGACAGCTCGACGCCCACGGGGCCAGAGCGCGCGGAGACGCCCACGTCCCCCTTCAGCTCCCCGTGTCCCCGGGTGTCGAGCGCCGCCTTCGCGCTCCACTGGGCGCTCTCGTTGCTGACCCCCACCTTGCCGTGAAGCTGCACCGTGCCCCCGGCGCGCTCCCCGGAGAGCTCCCGCTGCCGGGCGCTGACGTGTTGCAGCGTCAGGTTGAGCGTCTTCGGCTGGCCGATGCCCGCCTTCCAAGCCGCCTCGTAGTCCCGCCGCGACGGGTCCTTCCACTCGAGGCCCAGGAGGGACTCGGGCAGGTGCGCGGCGCGTGGCGGTCCCAGCGCTCCCAGTTCCTGGAGGCTCTGGGCCCCATCCACCGCGCGGGCATACCGGCCGAGGTATTCGGTGTGCGCCCGGTAGAAGCCCGCGCCCACGTCGATGGCGTGTGCGTTCACCGCGTCACGCATCGCCCCCGGCAGCCGCCGGTCATTGACGAAGACGTCCGGCACCGCCGGGTAGCCCAGGGGGCCCACCGGGCCCGACTCCCCGTTGCGCCGATGGAGCACGCCCTTCGACTCCGCCTGCTCCAGGAACGCGAGCCGCGAGCCCGCGTCCTGCGCCTTCACGTATGCGCCCAGCAGTCCCTCTTGCTGCAAGCGCTCCAGCGCGACCCGGTACGTGCCCGCCGGGAGGCTTCCCAGCGCGGTGTGCACCGCCCGCACGTCATCGGCACCGACGGTCCAGTTCTCCAGGCTCCGCGTCAGGCGCGCGCGGATGCCTTCGAGCACGTCCGTGGGCGCATCCTTCGAGCCCTCCGGGCGCGACCAGCCTCCCAGCACGGCCATCTCCCCCGCGGACCGGGCGGGGCCCGCCCCAGCAGGCGCGGATCCGTGAGACGAGGGCTCCGGCGTCCTGGCGGTGGATCCGTCGAAGGCGCGCACCTCGTTACGCTGAGGGGATGCCTGCGCGCGGGGCACCGCGGCGCGTGCCGGAGACGGGGGCGCCGCTCCGGCCTCCGTGGGGGTGTCGATGGTGGACAACGAGGAACTGCCGGACGAATCGATACGAGGCATGGGACGCGCTCCGGGTGGGAACGGCCTGTCCGATGCAGTTGGCACACCAGGGCGCCTCCCAGGGCCACGCGCGTCCGGCGGTCGCCCCGGCTGGACGCGGCATCTCCCCAACGGGACTCGCCCGAAACGCGACGGGGACCGGGGCCTCCCTGGCCACGGTCCCCGCTTCACCGCACCGCGCGTTGGGAGCGCGGGCTCAGAAGACGTTCTGCGCGCGGCGGTAGTACATCTCGCGGTCCGCCATGCCGTTGTAGCCACCGTTGATGCGGCGGGTGACCTCGCGGAAGTTGCCCGCGTCCGCGTAGGTGTTGAGGTTGCGCGACGACCAGTACCAGCCAGCGATGCGGAACGCGACGTCCGGGTCCTTGGCGCGCTGGGGGTTGCCCTCCAGGTCGATGCCCAGCGCCCGGCCCGCGGCGCGGTAGTTGGCGCGGCCCGTCAGTTGGATGGGGCCACGGCCCTTGTAGCGGACGCCGTCGCCCGGCTGGGTGTTGCCCAGGTCCCTGCGGCCCTCGTAGGCGGCGCCGGAGGCAATCTCCTCCATGTAGCGAAGCTGGCCGCTCTCGTGCGCGAGCTGCGCCAGGAAGGCCGCCTTGCGCATGGGCGTGGTGATGTTCGCCTCCGCCATGGCCCGGTTCAGGTGGGGCAGGTACTGCTCCGCCTTCGCCTGGGACAGGTTGGGCATCACCGCCCGGAGCTGCTGCACCGTCACGCCGGCGGATCCACCGGTCGGCGGCTTCGGGCCACCCACGCCCCCCACCGGCGGCTGGTTCGGCGCCGGCCGGGTGGGCGACGCGCCGCCCCCACCCGGAATCGTGAGCCGCTGGCCCGCGTAGATGAGGTTGGGGTTGGAGATGTTGTTGGCCTTCGCCAGCGCGCCCACCGACGTGCCGTACCGGCCCGCGATGCCGCTGAGCGTGTCGCCCGACTTCACGGTGTACGAACCGCCGCCCGAGGAAGGCGACGCACCGCCCCCACCCGGAATCGTGAGCCGCTGGCCCGCGTAGATGAGGTCCGGGTTGGAGATGTTGTTGGCCTTCGCCAGCGCTCCCACCGACGTGCCGTGCCGGCCCGCGATGCCGCTGAGCGTGTCGCCCGACTTCACGGTGTACGAACCGCCACCCGAAGCACGAGGCGCGTCGAAGCCGTCCGGGATGCGGAGCTTCTGCCCCGCGTAGATGAGGTCCGGGTTGGAGATGCCGTTGCTCTTCGCGAGCGACGACACCGAGGTGTTGAAGCGCTGGGCCAGCGCGCTGAGGCTATCGCCACGGCGAACGGAGTAGATCGTCACGGGGGGCAGACTCCTGGAAACAGAGAGGCGACGTACCCACATTTTCGTAACGACTGAGAGGATGTTTCCCCGCAAGATCAGTTATTTATGTATAAACTAATGCAAGATCACTGAAATCACTGAATTGTGACACACGGGATGGGTCGTCACAGACTCGTGACATCATCCCCCCAAGTAGCCAGGATGTCGCACCCCAGCGGCCACGCTTGTGTGACTCCGGGGGTTCCGTTACCTCCGGGGCCATGTCCGCTGACTCCGTCCTTCCGGCCCCTCGGGCCCGTCTCACGCAGCGCCCGGGCTTCTGGGCTGGTGTCGCCGTGGCCGCGCTTGGCGTCACCGCCACGACGGGGGCCATGCTGATCCGTGGCCAGAGCAGTGGCCCCCTGCCTCAGCTGGGCGCGCTGCCAGACTTCACCTTCACCCGGCATGACGGCCAGCCCTTCGGGAGCACGCAGCTCCGGGGCAAGCCCTTCGTGGCCAACTTCATCTTCACGCGCTGCCCCACCGTCTGCCCGGCCTTCACGCGGAAGATGGTGGGCGTGCAGGACGCCACCGCGTCCCATGGCGCCGGGCTCCAGCTGGTGTCGTTCTCCGTGGATCCGAAGTACGACACCCCGGAGCGGCTCACCGAGTATGGCGAGCGCCACGGCGCGGACTTCTCCCGCTGGAGCTTCCTCACCGGCGACTACGAGCAGCTGAAGGAGACCATCGTCCAGGGCTTCAAGGTCAGCATGGGCCGGGAGCCCGGCGCGCCCGAGGACGACCTGCTCTCCATCTTCCACGGGACGCACTTCGTGCTCGTGGACGACGCCGGGCAGATTCGCGGCTACTACGACAGCGCGGACAGCGACTCCACCGAGCGCCTCATCCGCGACACCCAGCGCCTGGCCCAGACAGGGCACTGAGCGCCGCCGCGCGGGGGCCGCGTCGCCCGCAAAGCCGAAGGGCCGGCCCCGCAGCTTCGCGGGAGACCGGCCCTGGGGCTTGCTACCAGTTCGCGCCAGAGGCGCGGATCATCACTCCACGAAGCGGGCGTGGTTCTGCGCGATGATGTTCTGGAAGTTCTGCAGGCCCAGCGGGTTCTCCGCGAAGGCGCCGACCTTGTCCGCCGCGCCCTTGACCGCCTGCGCGATGTTGGTGATGTCCTGCACCTTGGGGGCGATCTTGGACAGGAAGCCCAGGCTGCCCAGCGTGCCCTCACCCAGGAAGGACGCGGCACCCTGCTTCACCAGGTTCTCCGCCGTGGGGCCCAGGAACTTGCCGACCAGGGGCAGCTTGCCGACCTTCTCACCGATGAACTTGGCGATGGGGTCCACCAGCGAGCTCAGGGGCTTCTGGAGGAACTCCATGGCCTTGCCGCCGATGTTCGCGATGCCACCGGCAATCTTGCTCACCGTGCTAGCAACCTTGCCAATCGTCTTCGTGACTGCCTGGAGAGCGCTGCCCATGGTCGTACCCTCGAATTCTTAGTGCTTTGGAAGCAGAGATTTGTGCCGGAAGGAAAACTCGAGGGGATTCTCGGTGCGTGTGGGGAATTGTTTCCTCTCCCCTTTTTCGTCGAATTTTCCCCACCGGCCCCCGCCCGTGGTCTCAGGGATTACGGACGGTTACCGCCGCTGCTGCCCTTCTTGAGCTGATCCATCAGCTCCTGGCGGGCGGCAGGATCTTGCGGACCGGTGGGGGCAGCGCCGCCCACGGGAGGCGAGGTGAGGGACGGCTTGCCGGCGGTGGAGACCTTGTCCTGGGTGAACTTGGAGGCCTCGAAGTCCGGGGGGGAGCCGGGCAGCTCGCCCTTCATGCCCTTGATGAGGATGTTGGCGGCCTCCTCGGTGGAGAGGGGGTTGAAGCCGTTGCGGCGCAGCTCCTCGTCGGAGATGACGGCGACCTCGGCCTCCTTGTCCTTGTCCTGGGCGTACTTGAGGACCAGCTCCACGTAGTCCTCGAGCTTCATGCTCACGGCCTCGGCGATCTTCTTCGTCTCCGGATCCTTGAGCAGCTCCGCGCGAACGACCTCGATGGGTCGCTTCAGGCCGCGCTTCGGCTTTCCGGTGTTTTCCTGGGACATGCTCTTGCTCCGAGAAGGAAATGGGACAGTGCGCCGGACTCTAGCCCAGTTTCCCCGCTTCACACATTCCCGCCCACCTTGGAATGGCCGGAGCCCGCGTGCGAGAGAGGGAGGGGGACGGCTTCACGCCCGTGTGCCCGTGACTACCTTTGGCGCCAGCGAAGGACAGTCACGGAGACGAGGCGCGCCATGGCGATTTCCAAGCGGGGGCTGGTGGACAGGGTGAAGGAGGTGGCCGTCCAGGCCGGCACGCGCGGCGCGCGGGTCCTCCTGGGCACCGCGGTGGTGACGGCCAAGGGAGTGGCCAACCTCCAGTCCAAGATTCGGGGCGCCCCGGCCCGCGGCCGCGTGAAGACGGCGGCGGCGGAGGGGACGCGGCGCACGGCCAAGGCGGCCCGCGGCGTCATCGAGAGTGGCAAGCCCACGAAGGTCCCGGCGCGCCGCAAGTCACCGTCCATCAAGACGGCCTCCGCGGCGGGCGCCAACAATCAGGTGGGCCGCAAGTCCGTGCCCAGCCAGGCCGCCGCCGCCAGGCGCGGCACCGCGAAGACGCCGCGCCCCGCCACCAAGGCGAAGCGCGGGCAGAAGCACCGGCACTGAGGCGCGGCTTCAGCGGGCGGCGTTCCTGGACACGGCCTTCGCTCGAGCGCCTCCGCTCACCTTCTTCTGCTTGGGAGCGATGCGCGTCACCGTGCCCGGGCGCCGGGCCAGGGCCGCCTCGAGGGCCGCTTCCTCCGCGGCGCGGGCCGCGGCGGCCTTCAGCGCGAGCTGTTCGGCCTGCTGCGCCCAGCGGCGCTTCAACACGTCCCGCAGCCCGTCCTTCTGCAGGTCCACCTGGGCCTTGTGCAGACGGTAGTGCAGGTCCTCGCGCAGCGTGCCGCGCGCCAGCGCCGCGTCCGCCGAGCCGGAGACGCCCAGCACCAGCTTCGGCCGCTCCTCCTGCGTCCGCAGGCACTGCAGCAGGACGAACTGCGCGTCCCGCCCCAGCTTCGCCACGTCCGGGATGAACACCACCCCGTTGGGCTGCCGGAGCGCTTGCGGCAGCTCAGCCGCCTGCCGCACCTCCACCAGCTCCACGTTGAAGTTGCGCGCGGCTTCCTGCGCCCAGCAGCGCCGCTCCTCTTCCGTACCGCCATGGAGGAGCAGCGAGGAACGGTTACAGACGAGCTCCACTTCACGATAACCCTGCGGTGTCACCGGCGGCCCCCCTGCGTCTGGAAATGCGTGATTTCTAGATTCTAATGCAGACGTGCCCTACCGGGCACGTCGGAGCCGGCACCACCTGACAATCCATTCATGTGATGACAGGTATCCCCCGTCTGAAACACCTGCCTCAGGCGGAGGGCACCACCATGACGGGCCGGCGGCAACGCGTCACCAGCTCATGGGCCACCTCGCCCTCCAGGGCGTCCCGCAGGCGCGAGGGCTCCAGGGACGTCCCCACGCACACCAGGTCCACCCCTTCGCGCTCCGTGGCCTGGCAGATGGCCAGCGTCACGTCCTCGCCCGTCACACCCTCCACGCTCCAGCGCACCGTCTGGGCGGTTTCGTCGCGCGGCACCAGCTCCCACAGCCGCTGGAGCACCTGGTCCCTGTCCCTGGCGGGCTCGGGCAGCACGCCGTAGTGGTCCGCGAAGCCGCGGTCCTCCAGCTTGCGGCGGTGGACGTGCAGCAGGTGCACCCGGCCCCCGGGGCCCACCAGCGTGCGCGCATGGGAGATGGCCTTGGTGCAGGCCTCGGAGAAGTCCACGGGCACCAGCACGCTTCGCGGTGGGCGGTCCGCGCGCCGGGCCTGCACCATGGGGGGCACACACACCACGGACTGCGCCGCGTGCCGCAGCACCCCCGCGGACACCGAGCCATGCCACAGCCGCTTCACCCCGCTGCGCTGGTGCGTGCCCACCACCATCAGGTCCGCGCCGCGCGTGTGCGCCACGTGCATCAGGTGGTCCGCCGGACGGCCGAAGCCGGGCTCCAGCACCACCTCCACGCGGCCCTCGCCCACCAGGTCCCCCACCTGCTCGCGCACCTCGCGTTGCAGCACGCGCTCCACGATGGGGTCCAGCGCCTCCATGCCCTGCAGCGCCGGCTCCAGCAGCTCCACGTGCACGGGGCTGTGGATGCCCAGCCGTTCCCGTTCGTCCATGGGCGAGCACACGTAGGTGGCGAGCACGTCACACGGCCCCACGCGGCGCAGCTCGCGCAGGAAGGACACCGCGGCGCCCGTGGTGGAGGAGCCGGGGTCCACGCCCACCAACACCAACAGCCGCCTGCGGCCCCGCGCCCAGTCGGTCAGCGCGGTGTCGCTGCGCACGGCCAGCACCGGCGCGCAGCCGTAGCGGGACAGGCGTTCGGGCACCGTGGCCCGCCGCCACGCCGGGGTGCGCCAGCCAGTCGCTGCCACCACAATCCACCGCGCGTGCCGGCACTCCTCGTCACTGAGCACTTCATCCGCGGAGGTGCCCGCCTGCAGCCGGTAGCGCACCGCCCTCGCGAGCGTTTCGAGCCGCGCGGCCTCCGCCTCCAACCGCTGCTGGGTGAGGGCCAGCGCGCCAGTGCCATCGTCGAGGAATGCGTCGCCCTCCGCGACGCCCAGGAGCAGCAGCGGCTCTTGCAGCCGCCCCGCCACGGCCGCCGCCACGTGGGCAGCCGCGAGGGACTCAGGGGACAGGTTGGTGACACACACGATGGCCATGGCTGCCCTCCAGGTTCGGGAAGACCCTTCCCCGTGAAGGAAACAATGGCCATGGCGACGCCAGGAAGCGGGCACCCGCCCTACGCTGGCTCGCTCCAGGGCCCGGCGCGCACCGCACCCGCGGGCTCGCGGGGCCTGGGCACGCCCCAGCGCCTGCCCGCCCGCACGTCACGTGCGCTCGGGCACAACCTTGGGCGCGGCGTGCCCGTCGTGGTTGGTGTGGTCCTGCTCCTCGCCCGAGCCACCCCGGTCTCCGCTCTTGCCGAAGGTGGACAGGAACACCTCGTCGCCGTTGCTCGTGTAGCGGTACGGCCGGCCCCACGGGTCCAACGGCACGGAGGGCAGGTACGCGGGCACCAGCAGCTCCTCCACGTCCGCGTCTTCCGGCAGGGTGCCCTTGTCCGCGCGGTAGCGGCCCAGGGCCTCCTCCAGCAGGGCGAGGTCCTGGTGGATGCGGTCGGCGTGCACGGCCTTGGAGCCGCTCAGCGCGCCCACCAGGACGGCGACCACCAACCCGAGTCCGAAGACGAGCCCCACGAACAACACGGGGGAGCGGCGGGACGGAGGGGGCTCGTCAGACGAGGCGTTCATGACCTCTTCCTATAGCCGCTTTCCGGTCGCGAGGCGCGCGTGGACTTCACCTCTTACAGGGCGCGGAACAGTGGAACGGGCTGCTGCTTGCCCTTCAGCCGCACGGGGGGCAGGTCCTCGAAGGCCGTCTCGTTGGCGTCCACCAGCTCGCGGGTGCGCTCCCCCACCAGGATTTCCCCCGGGCCCGCCAGCGCGCACAGCCGCGCGGCCACGTTCACCGCGTCACCGATGCAGGTGTACTCGGCGCGCACCGTGCTGCCGATGTTGCCCGCCACCACCACGCCCGAGTTGATGCCGATGCCCAGCTCCAGCACCAGCGGCTGGCCCTCGCGCCCGCCCGCCGCC